>CAZPBZ010000114.1:0-5220 GCA_964584765.1 uncultured Thermodesulfobacteriaceae bacterium | reverse complement strand
CATTGGTAATAAAGATGTCCTTGAGTTCCTTGTCCATGAAGGATACAAGGAATTGGGTAATTTGGTGATTGGGTGATTTGGTGATTGAAGAGGTAAAATCCGGAATGAAAATGGGGCTGGAGGCCGGCAATATCCAATATGCCAAACTGGGCATTGTGAACTTTATTAACACTTCGCCGATCTATGTCCCTTGGCAGGAAATGGGTCCTCTCAATGGATGGGAGGTGGAAGAGGGAGCCCCTACGCTTTTGAACCGCCATTTGGCCCAGGGAAAACTGGATGTGGGTAATGTCTCCTCCTATGCATACGGCCTCAATGCAGACAGATACTACATATTGCCGGACCTGAGTATAAGTGCTACCGGCCCTGTGGGGAGCGTGATCCTCCTCAGCAAGGTCCCAATTGAAGGACTCAATGAAAAACTTGTGCTGTTGACTCCTCAATCCGCAACATCCGTCAACCTTTTGCATATAATACTTGAAGACTTTTTAGGAATGAGACCCATATTCAGGACAGGAAATTTTAAGGAACTATCGGCAAATCCAGTGGCCCAGGCCTACCTCGCCATAGGGGACGAGGCCCTGAGGCTGCACTCTAACCGTGACAATCTCTTCCGGTCGGATCTGGCCAAAATATGGCTGGACCATACAGGCCTGCCTTTTGTATTCGCCGTATGGGCTCTCAGGGAAGAAAGCTGGATTGCATGGCCGGAAAAAATTCGTCTCCTCCATAAGCGCCTCTGCGAATGCTATCACAAGGGCTTGATGGACCTCGAACGTATAAGTAATCTGGTTGCCCACAAGATACCGATGACCTCATCAGACTGTCTGGAATACCTTAAGGGCATAGAACTCGACTTCTCAGAAAAAAAGCAACAAGGGCTGCTCCATTTCTTCAGATTGCTACATGATCGCGGTGGTTTTCCCAAGATCTTGGAGTTGAAAATGTTGCCTTTCGGCAACTCCCATTAAGTAATGATACCAACAGGAAAAGAGAAAAAGCGCTTTGTCCGGGACAAATTTGCTTCTGTTTCCGGGAAATATGATCTCTTAAACAAGTTGCTTAGTTTTTATATAGACCACTACTGGAGATGGGTAACCACGCGAGAGTTTGATGAGTTCAAACAAGGCCTCATCCTTGACCTATGCGCCGGAACCATGCCACTTTCGGCTGAAATTGTGAGGCAGATAGCGCGCCCGGTGGTGGCAGTGGATTTCTGTTATGAGATGCTCCGGCATGGAGCGCTTCAATGGGAAAATGGCAGCAAGAAGGCAAAATATATAGTCCCCGTATGCGGTGACGGAGAATACTTGCCACTCCATGACTTGAAATTCCAAGGGATAACAATAGCCTTTGGAGTCAGGAATCTCAGCCGGCCGGAACAGGGCCTCAGAGAGATGCTAAGGGTGCTGAAAACAGGGGGGAAGCTTGCGATTCTCGAATTCTCGCGCCCGAAGAATCCCCTTTTTTCCCCGATATACAAGCTCTATCTGCACAAGCTCCTCCCCTTTATGGCCGGCATCATCTCAGGCGACAAAGAGGCCTATCGCTATCTGGCTGATTCTATCCAGGGTTTCTATGAACCTGAGATCCTGGCCGCAATGATGAGAGATATGGGATTTCGAGAGGTTAAGCACAGACCTCTGACAATGGGTATTGTTACACTATATACAGGGCGAAAATAGCTTTAATCAGGTACAGGCTGCTATGTCAGCAAACAATCAAAAAATTATAGTCCATATATTCACTGATGGTGCCTGCTCCGGAAATCCTGGCCCCGGTGGGTGGGGGGCAGTGTTGCAGTACGACAAACAGAGAAAAAGCATCAAGGGCTGGTCAAAAAACACCACAAACAACCGGATGGAGCTCTTAGCAACAATACGGGCCCTTGAGGCCCTTAAAAGGGCCTGTGATGTGATTATCACCACCGACTCAAAGTACGTGAAACAGGGCATAACCGAGTGGATAGCTGCATGGAAGCGCAGAGGGTGGCAGACTACTGCCAAGAGACCTGTTAAAAACAAGGATCTATGGCAGGCACTTGATTCTTTATGCCAGTTTCACAAGGTGCGTTGGAAATGGACCAGGGGTCATGCCGGACACGAGGAAAACGAACTAGCTGATCAACTGGCTAGAGAAGCCATTTCCGAAGGCCAGGCAGGAGGTCTGAAAGAGGATAAAACAGGCAGCATTTACCGTTAAAAATTCGTTAATTGTATGACGAGCAACCTACTCGGTGCTTGCTGCCTGTATCTTACATGAAATATCCAGAGCAGTAATTCGTTTTTGACGTCGCCTTCCAGCGAACTGGTAAACAACGTTCCCTTGGCTTCCTTCAGCCCTCTTTTTTACATTATTCAGCTACTATTTCTAATGGGTAGCAGGGGCAGCTTCCTCAGCAGGGGCAGTTTCCTCAGCAGGGGCAGTTTCCTCAGCAGGGGCAGCTTCCTCAGCAGGGGCAGCTTCTTCCACCGCCGGTGCTGCAGCCTCTTCTGCTGGAGCTACGGCCGTTGTTTCGGCTGGTGCAGTAGTGCTACTTTTTTCCTTGCAACCAACGAAACCGAAGCACATCAACGCTGCAAGACAAACCAATACAATTAATTTTTTCACTTTAATTTTTCCTCCTTTTCGTGACAAACTTCTATCCTTTTCTCTATTTCTTTTCTCGGCAGGAGCGGTCTATTCTCCAATTACCGAGGTGATATAAAAGCTAGGCTTATTATTAATTAACAGGGGCAGCTTCCTCAGCAGGGGCAGCCTCTTCTGCTGGCGAAACAGCCTCTGCCGGTGCAGTCACATTTGCTGTCTCTTCTTCTACTGCGACCACAGATTCCTCTGTTGTAGTGCTCCCCACTTGCTGAAAGCCCATGAAACCAAAACACATTAACATTGCAATAGATACCGACGCAATAAGTTTTTTCATTTTAATTATTCCTCCTTTTTTTTGAAATGAAAAAATTCATTTCATAACCAATTTTTTCTTTAACTACATGTGTAGTCCCAAAGCCTCTCTTATAAATATAGCAAAGAATATGCCCAATAGATTTTATTTGAGTGAACTTATTGATTTTAACAACTTTTAGCCATAAATGGATAATATCGGAAGGATATTTTTGTTAGGATTATCCTGCATAAAGTGAAGGGTAAAATATTTCATATAAGCTAAGTACCTGTTAATTCAGTATTTTTATATGCAGGTTTTTTCATACGCTCTGGCCCTTTCCCCGCCTCAGCAGCCAATATGCTATGTTCATTAAAAATGGGCTCATGAAGCCGACAAATCTTGTGCTATAAATAAGGACAATATACCAGTTCCTTATAGGAAAACAACCATATTGTTTTAAACCGACCAGGAGGTGTTAGAATGAGGGTACTTATCTTGAGTGCGGATGGATTTGAAGACAGCGAACTCCTGTGTCCTATGTACCGGCTTAAAGAGGCAGGCTGTCAGGTGGATATAGCCGCGCCGGAATGGGGCCAGATAAAGGGAAAGCGGGGTTATACAGTGACTGCCAACCTGGCTCTGGACGACGTGCAACCTGACGGCTTTAGATTGCTTCTTCTGCCCGGTGGTAAGGTGGCACCTCAGACGCTTCGCTCAATTCCGCAAGTCCAGGACATTGTGAGGGCATTTGTGGACAAGGGACGGCCTGTGGCCGCCATCTGTCACGGCCCCCAGATTCTATTGTCGGCAGGGGTCTTGGTTGGGCGGCGGGCTACCTGTTATAGAGGTGTGGCAAGGGAACTGGAGGCCGCGGGTGTGCTATACGAGGATTCGGAGGTCGTGGTAGATGGCAATATCATAACCTCTCGCCAACCTTCGGACATCCCTGCTTTTATGGGCGAGGTCATACGGGCCCTGACCTGATTACTAAAAGCACTGAGTATATGAAGTACATGTTAGAGTGGGTCACGTGCCTTTGTTCACCATATTGCTCAGGCGAGCCTTAGACCGGACAGACAAGTGTCGTCAGGGTCAGGAGTCTGGCCCCCCTGTCCCTCTGAAACTATAAGCCATTTCCAGATGGGAATTACTTTTATTTTCTATGATGGTTTCGTCATCCCATGTTACTGCGGTAGCAACGACCGGCCATTATCATTATCAAAGTGGCAGTAACTTACGGGGAGGCAATTACTTTTATATTTTTTAGTCCCTTGAATATAATCCTGTTAATACTGCTTCTGCTAGAGTACGACCCCTCATTAAATTCTCTAACTCGGCTTTTTTCGTTTTTTCATCAACTTTGAGAACTCTATCTAGAGCAAACAGCTTGAATTCATATCTATGAATGGCCGAATCAGGACAAGGTCCTTTATAACTACACTTCCCAAAATCATTTGTTCCTTGTATACTTCCTTTAGGAATAGTATTTTCTTTTATTTCTCTTATATCCGCTGGGATATTAAAGATAATCCAGTGAACCATTGCTCTTATTGGAGAGTCGCGGTCTTCCATTGTCACAGCAAAACTCTTTGTCTTTTCCGGCACATCTTCTATTATAAATTCTGGATTATTGTCACCGGCATCGCATGTATATTTCGCAGGCATAAACCCATTATTTTCAAAAACACTCTTTAGTTTCACTTAGTTTACCCCCTTTTCCTTTGTTTAAACTAAACTAAATTTGATTTGATAATAATTTACTTCTGAGCAATCTGCTTTGGTAACTGGAAAATAATAAAAAGCGCCAAATAACAAATTCATCCAGTCAAGCGCAAACCAGTCCTTTTACAATTGCCTTACTTTATGGTATTTATTTCCATATCGCAACATAGTCAAGCTCTTTAGTGCCTATTCGAGTGAAGGATGCCAGTCAATTCAGTCCCTCTATTTTGTGGATTTTTTGAGATCTATTTTGTTCTATTTATTCAAAAGGATTTTTCAAAAAAATGGTCTGCTCCCTGCTGGGGCCCACTGAGATCAGCATTATGGGTGTTTCAGCCATATCCTCTATGGTCTTTAGATAGTCCCTGGCCTTTTCAGGTAAATCATCAAATGATCTCATCTGGCTGAGATCCTCCTCCCAGCCGGAAAGTGTCATATTGACCGGCCTTATTGATTCGACCTCCCGAATATTGGCAGGCATATAGGTATGTCTGGTTCCTGAGATATCGTATTCAGTGCAGATATTGAGTTGACCAATGCCACTCAACACGTCAAGTTTTGTGACAACCAGCCCAACCAGTCCAATGATCCTGACCGCGTCCCTCAATACCACA
>CAZPBZ010000113.1:1873-5226 GCA_964584765.1 uncultured Thermodesulfobacteriaceae bacterium | reverse complement strand
CACCATATAGAAGTCAGGAGTAGCAAAAAGAGGGTCGAGCACTGCTCCTTCTTCAACAGGAATCCTGCTGTATGTGCCATCTTGATTGGGGAAGGCTACGTAACATGTCTGCATGGCTTTGGGTCCGGCAGCGTGACAGAAAGAACAATCCCGGCGGTCTTCAAATATTCCATAACTGTGACTTGCTGTTTTTGTTGACAGCATCCCCCACAGCCCTACGCTCTTATATTTTGAGTTCATATTAAACTCTTTGAGTTCCGCCGTTGTAATGGAGCCGTCACCGTTGATATCTATAAGAGATTGAACTCCCTTGTCTCCGACTAATTGCGTGAGATCTTGGTAAGTTGCGAGGTCAATCTCACCTTCTTTATCTGGTTTGATATCCTCTCTTTTCTCAATATACATGGTGATGACAATGCCTTTTGAATCGGTATGGCAGCTTATGCATGTAGTTGCCTGCATATGGAGCTTGTTCCGGAGGAGCCATTCAGAGTGGCCGGCACCTTCGTGACAAGTATTACACTGTTTATTTTTTTCAAAACATGAGGTCTCCAGGTAGCTCTTGGCTGTATGGGGGCTGTGACAATCCGAGCAAGCCGCGTTTCCTGCATGGGGGCTATTTAAATACTCTTCAACGGCTTCTTCATGACACATACCACAACTTTCACCAGGAGACTTGAGCCCTTTGACCGCATGGGGATTGTGACAGTCTATGCATTCCGCATTTCCCGCATGAAGACCCTTTGATAACTCATCAACAGTATCTTCATGACACATGTCACAGCTTTCATTAGAGGGCTTGAGCCCATCGTCCGGGTGGTCATCGGTTACGGAATGGCAGGATCCGCAACCATCTTCTGCGTGTTTTGTGCCGGCGAACTGGGTAGCATCAATATATAGACGCTTGCTCCCTTCATCGAAATTGGATAAATCGCCATGGCATCCCAGACAGTCATCGGTTTCCATGGCACTCGACGAGTTGATGCCGATGCCGGCCACCAACATCATGAAACCGAAAATACAGATTATGAGAAACTTTGCTTTGAGCACCATCCTTCCTCTCTTCCTCACCTATAGAACTTAGAAGTTCATGTGCGAGCATACTCCAACGTCCTTTGCTGAAATAAAACTTTCGCACAGGACTTGTAGTAGCTATGCACCCACGATAAGGGCGCAGATCCCAAGAAAAGTTCAGATATAGACACCGCTTTTGTCATTTCTGATATTATAGATCACAGGAGCAAAAAAAGCGGTAGTTAAAAGAAAAATCAATGCAAAAATTATTTTTTGTGTTCTTTTAATAGCATGCCCCTCCTTCCTGTTTTGTTGTTTGTTTTAAAATGATTCTCATATTACACCCATGTGAAATTGTGATATTGTTATTTTAAAATTACTTTGTAACCTGCTTGAAAGAAATTGGCAATATCAGTCTGACCACCCAGGCAAATCTTTTTTGTTTTTTTATAGAGCATGAGATCAAATCATAAGGGAAATCCAGCATAATCTCAATCGATTCTGTCTTATGTCCAGAGCATATTCACTGTGCTTGACAAGACTAAATGGTGTTGCTACTACAAAAATAGGTGTTAATACTATATAGGTGTTAATATTATAGTAGATAGCGGCCGCTGGATAATATTGCTATGGTTTTTTCTGGAAAATGCATGACTATCAACGGCTTTGCATGAAGCTCCCTTGATTCAAAAGATCCTTAAGGTCAGGTCGCAATGAGATACTTTCTTGCATTTTTCATGGCAATATTAACGATCATCTTCTTTATTCCTGAAAAGGTTAGAGGCGGAAATGACACTGAAATTAACACTGAAATACCAAAATATGTCGGCTCAGAAGCTTGCAAGGCCTGCCATCAAAAAGAATATGGGAGTTTCACCAAATATGCAAAGAAGAGCAGCTCCTTCAAGAGCATTCAAAGGGTGAAAAAAGGCCTTACCGAGGAAGAAATAAAAAAGTGTTATTTCTGTCATACAACGGGATATAAAAAACCGGGCGGTTTTGTCAGTCCTGAGGAGACTCCTCACCTGAAGAACGCGGGCTGCGAGGTATGCCATGGCCCTGGTGAACTACATGTCAGGACGCAGCGCGTTCAGGATATCAAGATGGTTCTTACAATGAAAGATTGTGAGGAGTGTCACATATCGGAGAGGGTCAAGGCCTTCAGGTACAAGCCCATGATTCACGGAGGCGCTCATTAGCGGTTTCGGCAGGCACCGCATTGTTGAGGACATGATGTTTGGTTTTATAAGAAAGAGTTTTGCCAACAAGATAATGGCTACTGTGATAATCAGCATAGCCCTGGTTATGGCGGCTGAAATTGTCTTTAGAATATACTTTGGGACGAAAGACAGGATGGAGTTGGTAAAACTTCTTAATTTAGACGTGTCCGAATCGATCTATTCCGGCATAACATATCCAATGCATGTTGGAGATAGCGAGGCTATCAAGGGAGTCTTGTACGATGTCCGTAAGAAGATGGAAGACATCGAGGTATGGATATGCGATTTTGGTCAAGAGATAACCTGGTCTACACACGAGGAAAGGGTAAAGACCCAGGTTGCAGATTCTATTTCCGATGAGGGGACACTGACGGCCCTAAGTAAGACATTGAGCTCAGGAGTAGCACCGAAGGAATCATTTGGGGTAGAACTTGCCGGAAGAAAGGTCCTTATTACCATCCAGCCCATTCTGAATTATGAAGACTGTCATCACTGCCATGGCACTTCAAGAAAAGTTCTCGGTGGCCTGATAATAGGAACGGATGTGCAGCATGCTTATAAAACGGTTGCTGCTGCCAGGAACAGGACCTTAATTATAAGTTTTATTGGAATATCAATAATTATAGCCTTAATTTATGTAATGATTACCAGATTCATTAGGCGTCCTGTCGAGGATTTGGCTGACAAGGCAAAGAGGTTTGCAGAAGGCGATATGTCCGTTTCGGTAAACGTAAGGTCAGAAGATGAAATAGGCGTACTGGGCAATACATTTAACTACATGGTTCGAAGGGCATCTCAATTCAGCAAAAGACTTGAAAGAGAAGTTGCCAAAAAAACCGACTTATTAAACGAGAGGACCAATCTTATAGCACTATTGGAAAAAGCAAACACCCAACTTAGAGAGCTTGACAAACTGAAATCCACGTTCCTGGCGAACATGTCTCATGAGCTGAGGACACCGATGAATTCCATTATCGGATATTCGGATTTGTTGATAGACGGGGTTGACGGACCAATCAACGAGGAGCAGGAAAAGAGTCTGGGCAGAATTTCCAATAATGCCAGGCACCTCTTGCAATTGTTAAATGATCTTCTCGATCTCTCCAAGATAGAAGCAGG
>CAZPBZ010000113.1:0-1773 GCA_964584765.1 uncultured Thermodesulfobacteriaceae bacterium | reverse complement strand
CTTTCTACTGTCCGCCAATATGAAGGGACCGGCCTGGGGCTCAGTATTGCGAGGGGGTTGATCGCAATGCACAACGGCATGATCTGGGCCACGAGCAAGTATGGCAAGGGAAGTAAATTCTATTTCACCATTCCGCTAAAAAAAGAGATACTCGAGTCCAGGGCTAAGCCGATCATAGAATTACGAATGGCTGACGACCTGGCCGAGCACTTCGGGTTGCCTGTAGAGACCTTTTTGAAGGACCCCGAATATGGTGGCAAACCGGTGAGATGCCATGACTATGTCCATTGCGGACAGCCTAACTGCTCGGCCTATAACAGTGAAGATAGACGTTGCTGGCTCATCCTTGGGACACATTGCGCAGGGCTGAAAATCGGTGCCTATCCGGAGAAGGTTGATTTTTGCAAAAATTGTGAGGTCATACAGAAACTGGTGCTTGAGTCACAGGAGTCAAAAACCGCTGAGGCGGAGCCGTTGACTGTAGAGGACATCACCAGAAAGACAGTGCTGGCAATAGATGACAATCCGGACGCAATTGATATCATTAGGAAATCCATGGGAGAGGACTATAAAACAGTAGGTCTTCTCAGTGGGGAGAGGGCAGTTGAAAAGGCTATAGAGACTAAACCTGTAGCCATTACCCTGGATATCATGATGCCGCATAAGGACGGATGGCAGGTATTGCGGGAACTGAAGAGTACGCCGGAGACCCGGGATATCCCTGTAATTGTGCTTTCAATTGTGGATAATAAAAAGCTGGGATTCAGTCTGGGTGCTGCGGAATATATGGTGAAGCCGCTGGATAAAAATTTTCTGCTAAGAAAAATAAGATATCTGGAAAAAAAGGGCAAAATACAACGGGTACTTGTAGTAGATAGTGAAACTGATACAGTATTGCTGATCGAACATACCCTGCAGGACATAGGGTGTCAGGTAAAGACAGCCTATAACAGCCAGGATGCGATCGAACTGATAAGGAGTTTCGCGCCTCACCTGATCATCCTAAACCTGACAATGCCCAAAATGGATGGTTTTGATGTAATTGAGTACATTAAGATAGAGGAAAATGCCAAGAAGATACCTCTTGTTATTATTACTGAGAGGGAATTGAGCGAGAAAGAGAAAGACGCTCTGGACGGCAGGTTGCGTGGTATATTAAACAAGGGAACGCTTAAAGAAGAAGATCTCTCACAAGAACTCAAAGATAGAATTGATGACATAAAGAGTACCTGATAAATGGGGATGACATGAAAGAAACAGAGAAGGTTTCCGGAAAAAAATTGCTGATAGTTGAGGACAACCAGGATAGCAGGGAACTGGTAATCAAGGTCTTAAGAAACCGGGATTACCAGATAATTGAAGCTGTTGATGGAGAAGAGGGCCTGGAAAAGGCGATTACAGAACAGCCGGATATTATTCTTCTGGATATCGCTCTTCCGAAGATGGGAGGCTATGAGATTGCAAAAAATCTGAGGCTTCGAGAGGAGTTTAAGCATACTTCCATAATTGCATTGACCGCACATGCAATGAAAGGAGACGAGGAAAAGGCTTTGCAGGCCGGATTCAGCGGGTATATTTCAAAGCCGATAAATGTCCACGATCTGCCAGAGCAGATAGAATACTACGCGAAAAAACCAAGATAGGTTATTCAGGTGGACAAGAACAAGAGTCTGATCATTGAGGATAACTTAGATACCGTGGACCTCTTGAGGAAGAGGCTCCGCACTGATGGGTATGACACTGCTGAGGCATACGACGGCGAAGAAGGCCTCA
>CAZPBZ010000112.1:0-5227 GCA_964584765.1 uncultured Thermodesulfobacteriaceae bacterium | reverse complement strand
ATCTAGTCATCTCTCCATATGAGATAGGGGCAAGGCGTATGGCCCTTGCAGTGCTCCAACCCACTGTGACAGAGTTTCTGGACCTGGCAGTCCATTCGTCTGCCTTTGATCTCGGTATCGAGCAGGTGGAGATAGGTTTCAAATCCTCGCTGGATGGTTTGAGCCTCATTGACGCTGCTCTGCGGCAGAAGTTAGGTGTTACAGTGCTGGCGGTCCAGCAATCTTCAGGCGGGATGACATTAACTTTGCCCCCTGACTATATTATCAGGGGTGGTGATATAGTTGTTGCTTTGGGAAGCAGAGAAGGACTAAATGCCTTGAGGGAACTGGGCATGGACACGCTTGATTCCTGATGGTTTGGTTTGCTTTTAGGAATTCGCTTGGCGATTGCACCGCAGTATTTCATTTTCTGTTACGATAATGTCCATTCTCTGGTCATGGGTTTTCAGGGGAATTTCCGGAAGGACCTGAAGGCTGAAGGCAAGTCCTATGCGAAGGGCTTGTGGGGCCTCTATAGATAAAAAACGGTCGAAGTATCCTCCTCCGTAACCATATCGGCCGCATTGGCGGTCAAATACACTGCCAGGAACAACTACCATGTCTATTTGGGATGGTCGTATTAATGAGGCCACCTTTACATCCGGCTCTAATATTCCGTAAGCTCCGGGCCTGAGGCCTTTTCCCCAATTCTTCAAGAGATAAGTTTCGAGCCGCCTGTTTGTGACATCTGTCTTAGGGATAGCCACTTCAAGTCCGCTATTGAGCCTCTCTCTGATAAGTTGATGTGTATCTACTTCGCTCCTGAAAGAAACATAGATAAGTGGAATTCTGCTAGTCTGGTATTCCTCAAGCCCTTTGAGGTTGTCAGTAATTATTTTGCTTAGACAGCTCACAGTTGAGAAAGAAAGACAGTCCCGCTTGGAAAGGATTTGGCTACGGCAATAAGAATTAGGAAAGGACATGTATTGAAAAAATTAGGCCGACTACGGGGATTGATAAAAAATACGAATACAGGAGGATTCTCGCACACAGGAATTCTGCCAGACAGGCTTGCAGTTCCTGTCTCTCAGCACAACTTTTCTGCCTGAGGAGAGAAATCTTATAGATCTTGCTAATAAACAAAGGCATCCATCTTTGCCGAAGAATTTTGATCCCACCACTTCCACGTCTACTCCCTCATTGAGTTTAAGTTCAATTCGCCTAACAAACCATTGCGGAGCAACGATGACCTTTAAAATTCGAGTTCTGGTCTGAAGAGTAAAGCACTGGAGTTTCATATAAGGTCTTGCCGCACACTGTTTTATGGTTCCTCTGACTACTATCTCTGTATTTTCGTCATAACCAATACTCCTGGCATGAACAGAGTTAGCATTGGTCAATAATAAAAGGGCAAATAAGAAAAAAAAGGAAGAATAAGCAGCTTTTGGATCAATTGCCTTATGGACATTCATGGCTACTTACTGTGCCTCTGATCGACTTTGGGGAAACGCTTGCAATATTCTTGTCTCCTGAAATTGCTCAGGAAAATATATGCAGATTGCGTACCTTTTAGACAATTATACGTTATTAAATCAATTTACTGAAAATATCAAAAATTCTAATCAGTTTGAAAGATTTTAATCCAGATTGCAATAAACACAACATGCAATTATTGCATGTTCTTGCAATTATTGCACTTAGTGAATGCATTTTTTGCACTAACTTGGCCTGGTTACTGTCTGGTGTTTCTGATGGACACTCATCAATTCTTCGGGAATAACTGTTTTTTATTTAAATCCAGGAAGCCCGGAACTTGTGAGTAGGCTGTGGTTTTGGGAGCACCTCTTAGAGGTCTCCAGGGAAGGATGTGGTAACATAAGAAGAAGGCCTCCTTGAAAAATTCCAAGAAGGCCTTCGGGGAGAGGAGGGTTGGGAAGAATAAGAAGTTTTTTCTAATTGTTGTTCGTGTGTGTTTATATGTATTATAAGCAAACATCGTGCCATCTATTTTAGAAAACCATATTCCTTTAGTTTGTACTGAAGTGTTCTAATTGAAATACCTAATATTTTTGCGGCCTTACGTCTATGTCCATCTGTTTCCCTGATGGTTGCCTCAATGGCTTCTTTTTCCAGGTCTCGTATACTGCGAAGCCGTTTAGTGGCTGATTCGGGAGTGCCCTCAATAAGTAAGGTTGTTAACGGAGGAAGTGTCAGCCTGGAGTCCCGGCCTAAAATAATGGCTCGTTCAATGACATTATGTAGTTCCCGCACATTGCCGGGCCATTCGTAGGATTTTAGCTGCTTTATGGCGTCATCTGATATTTCCGAGACTTTTTTCCCCACCCGCGTAGATATTGACCGGACAAGGTAGTTGGTCAGCACCTGTATTGCCTCAAGGCGCTTTCTCAAAGGAGGAAGGGTGACTGGAAAAACATTCAGACGATAGTAAAGGTCTTCTCTAAAGCGTTTTTCACGTATCCCTGCCATCAGATCCTGGTTGGTGGCGGCAATTATTCTCGCGCTGGTAGTGAGGGTGGTAGTGCCTCCCACCCTTTCAAATATCCTTTCCTGGAGTATGCGCAGGAATTTTGCTTGAGCAGACAGTGGCATTTCCCCTATCTCGTCCAGGAATATGGTCCCATTCTGGGCAAGTTCAAATTTTCCCCTCTTGGCCTTGATCGCTCCGGTAAACGCCCCTTTTTCGTGTCCGAAGAGTTCAGACTCAATAAGCGTTTCAGGTATTGCAGCGCAATTAAGCTCTACAAACGGACCTTTTCGCCCGCTCAAATGATGAATGGCTTTGGCCACAAGGCTCTTTCCGGTACCGCTTTCTCCCTGAAGTAATACTGTGGCATCTGTCTTGGCCACATGCTGTATTTCGCTCCATACATCCTTCATGCCGGCAAAAATGACATCGGTAGGAGGGAGACCTTCGGCAAGTTGATTTCTCCATAGAGTATCCACCGCCATCAGGGTTTGGCGCTCCACCACTCTTGCTACTGCCATCCGCAATTCATCCGGATCTTTGAGGGGCTTTATGAGATAGTCTAAAGCCCCTTGCTTCATAGCCTCCACAGCATTTTCCACAGTCGCATAAGCTGTAAGTATTATAAAATCGATTTCCGGCCTTTCTGATCGCACCTTTTTCAAGAGGTCGAGGCCGCTGATATCAGGCATTTTTAGGTCTGTGATTACAAGGTTAGGAGAAAAATCGCCAATTATGCCAAGGGCTTTGATGCCGCTGTCGGCGGGCTTTACTTGATAACCCGCCTGAGTAAGGATTCGGCACAGAAGAGCTGTCAAGGGTCTTTCGTCGTCTACTACCAGAATGCGAAAATTATTAGGTTCCATAGGCATTTTTTTGTTTCTAATCTAATTAGTTAAGCTTATTATGCTTACTATAGCAAGGAATTATGGATTGTCTTTTTCTTATAAATCCCGTAGCCGGGGCCCATGCGGGGAAAAAAATTGCCGCTGAAATAGAACGTGCCCTGCAAGTCCGGGGTCTCCGCAAGCATGCTGTCTTCACTGATCCTGAACATCTGGAGACTCAGGTAATGTCCTTGGTTCCAGGCCGTGACCTGATTGTGGTTGCAGGAGGTGATGGCACAGTATCAGCGGTTGCACGCATACTTGGCATCCTTGATAGGCCCCCACCGCTTGCCATCCTGCCACTTGGTACAGGAAACGATCTGGCCAGAAGCTTGGGCTGGTGGGAAGTATGGAATCAGGGTGGCCTTGATTATTTCCAGTCGGGGATTAATGCAGGAAAGGTTGAAGCAATGGACCTATGGTCCTGCGGAGAGGATTCCAGGTTTATAGGATATGCAGGTTTTGGTCTGGACGCAAGGATAATAGCGTCTGTTTCAAAATTACGCATGAAACGTTTTTGTCATAATCTTGGGAAAAGATGGAATCAGTTTCTTTATGTTGCTCTTGGCCTGAAGCATATTCTTTCGATTAAGCTCAAGTTTGGTCCGACCGAGATGGATGTCTGCTTCTTTGATAAAAAGGGGAATATGAATCAAATCAGGCTAAGGGACCATGTTGCTTTGATCCTTTCTAATATCGAACATTATGCAGGGGGCGGGTCTCTTTCATCCGCGTCTTGCTGGAGCGATGGGAAATTAGAAGCCTATGTCATTCCCACTGTCAGGGCATATCTCGGGCTGCTATTGAGAGGTCGCATTACTTTTTTTTCAAGTCCTATGGCCACTTATCAGGCATGTTCTGTAAAAATCATCGGGAAACAGGATCTTACTGTACAGCTTGATGGTGAATGGGCGCGAGAATGTACGGCAAGAGATACTATTAAAGTACAACATGTGAGGGCTTTACCTGTACTCGTCCCTCCTGCCAACTTTGCTGTAAAAGAAAGTGTTGGCAGCCGCTGCTACAAAAGCCCTATCATAAAAAGAGATACTTCATCAATACTGCCGGATCCTGCTACTACGAGCAATTAAACCTTTTGAAAAAAATTTGTCTCGCGCTTCGTTCTGTCCGAAGAGTAAAATAAGTAGTTAACAAGGCTTCAACAGGTAATTTTTGTAAATAGTGGTCAGACATCTATTCCAGGAGGATTAGCATGCGTGAAAAGCGTAAAGGAGTGCGTTATCCAGCGAATTTCCGTGTATTTTTCCCAGAGTTCAATATATGGGGACATACTTATGATATCTCGTTAGATGGATGTTTTGTGACGATAGATTCCTCCATGTCTGTGGGGTTCATCACTGACTTGCTGGTTGACTTGCCGGTGGTTGGAGTAATTGCTCTTAAGGGTTATGTGCAGCATATAGGCAAGGCGAAGTCAGGAGTCGGTCTCCAATTTGTTCAGGTGAGATTTGAGTCTGACCAGTCAGATTACTTCAGTTTGTACTCACGATTTCTAAATTCTATGTCTCAGCTTGGGGAAATAAGAAAAAGTTATATGGACTTGGTCCAACAAAATCGATTGAAGCTTTTTACCCTGCCAAGCGAGTCTGGAAAAGCTGAAACCACCTGAGTCTTTTGCAAAATTCATAAATTTTGTTCAAGGGCAAGGCGCGGAGAAAAAATGTGATTACTCTGCCAACATTGACTTGGCCCTTTCTGGTTTTTTCGCTGGGGACCTGTATCGGCAGCTTTTTGAATGTGTGCATATGCCGGATGCCTCAAGGCAGATCGGTGGCCAGACCTGGTTCTGCCTGTCCGAAATGTGGTCACGGGCTGAAATGGTGGGAAAATATCCCAATACTGAGTTTTTTGTTTC
>CAZPBZ010000111.1:0-5230 GCA_964584765.1 uncultured Thermodesulfobacteriaceae bacterium | reverse complement strand
CATCCATGCCGGTGATTTCCGTGAGGTATTGCTCAAGTTCAAACATCATCCTGAGTACGCCCTGGGACAGGCTGGGCGGAAGCATGGGGTGGGCTTCGGCAAATCCCGGAAGGTTTGCCTGTCTTTCATTGGTCTTGGGACTGTACTTCATGGTACACGAACCCAGAGGGTACATGCCGGCATCTACACCGAAATTCCACTGGGACAGCCTGGTGTAATGGCGTACCACGTCAACCTCACTCAAATCCGGAAATTCCGGTCCTTCGCCTGTTAATTCCTGGTCTATGGGGACAGATTCAACATCACGCCGGGGAAGGGAAAATCCGCTTCTTCCCTTTCTCCCCTTCTCCCAAAGGAACGGTTCATTCAGTATCAGTCCTGTAGTTCCTACAGATTCTTTCATGACTGGACCTCCATCACCAGGGCATCCATGTCGTCCCTGGACTTGGTTTCCGTGGCACACAAAAGATAGTGGTTGGCAAGTTCAGGATAGTAGAGAGCCAGAGAAAGGCCTGATACTATCTTTTTTTCCATAAGTCGCTCGTAGGTGGCCTCAAAGCCATTCGGGAACTCAACAACAAACTCATTGAATGTGGGGGTCTCAAAAGCGATTTTGCATCCAGCATTTTTCAATCCTTTTTTAAGATACTCGGCCTTGTCACGGTTGAGACCGGCAAGCTCCCTGATCCCCGTACCGCCGAGAGAGGCCATATACATGACGGCCGCCAAAGCACAAAGGCTGTTGTTGGTGCAGATGTTGGATGTTGCCTTTTCCCGGCGAATATGCTGCTCCCTGGTGGCAAGGGTCAGAACAAAGCCCCTCTTTCCGTCCAGGTCTTTGGTTTTGCCGACCAGGCGACCAGGCAGGCTGCGCATGTATTTTTTTCTGCTTGCAAGCATCCCAAGGGCCGGTCCGCCAAAGGAACGAGGTATCCCCAAGCTCTGACCTTCTCCGCATACAATATCAGCGCCCTGCGCACCAGGGCTTTTCAGGAGGCCGTAAGCAAGGACCTCCGTAAAGGAAGTAATAAAGAGAGCCTCTCTGCCATGGGCCTTTTCCCCAGCGGCCCGCAAGTTCTCAATGCATCCGAAGAAATTAGGTGACTGAACCGCAACGGCTGCAAGATCGTCCATGTCATCAAGCCCGGCAATATCGGTCACACCATTTTCCAGATAGCCGAGCTCCACAATCTCAAACCCGGTTGGCTCAAAATAGGTCCTTACTACCTGACGATAAAGGGGATGAATCAGGCTTGAAATGGCTACTTTTCTTCGTTTGGTAATACGGATGGCCATGAGGAGTGATTCAGCCAGGGCCGTGGCGCCATCATAATGTGATGCAGTGGCTATCTCCATGCCCAGAAGCCTGGCTGCAAGGGTCTGATACTCATAGATCGCCTGCAGGGTTCCCTGGCTCATTTCCGGCTGGTAAGGGGTGTAAGACGTTACAAACTCGGAGCGACTTAATAGATAAGACACTGACGCGGGAATATAATGCTCATAACTCCCAGCTCCCAGGAATACTCTGTACTCAGGGGAGACTGCCATGCTCTTGGAAAGGGCCTCCATGTGGCTGTTCAGTTCCCACTCGGTCAATGCCTTTGGCAGATTGAGATCGCCCTTTAATCGGCAATCATCAGGGACTGTCGAAAAAAGATCGTCAAGGTCATCAACCCCCACAACCTGAAGCATTGAAGAGATCTCATCGCTTGTGTGAGGCAGATAAAGCATTTACACTGCTCCTTTCAGCTTTTCCAGGCAAGCGACATTAGTCATGAGCCTGTCCATTTCAGATGGGTCACCAGGTCTTACGTCGACAAACCAACCATCACCATATGGGCTTTTGTTCACGAGCTCAGGCGACTCTTCAAGTGCCGTGTTAACAGCAATAATTTCTCCGCTTACCGGCAGATAACATTCGCAAACAGCCTTGACTGATTCCACGGTTGCAAATTCTTCCCCCTTCTTAAAGGTATCACCTGCCTGTGGCAGTTCTACGAAGACAATGTCTCCGAGCTGGTCCTGGGCATAGTCGTCAAGGCCGACCCTGACCTTGTCGCCTTCAAGCCTGGCCCATTCATGATCGTCTGCGTATCGAACGTCATCGGGCAAATTCAATTCACTGATTTCCTTCATGATCCTTCCTTCCTCTCTATATTTCTATATTATATTTCTAAAAATGAGCGTCCAACGATTATCATATACTACCTGTGAATGCAAACAGCTTTTAGCACTGTAATCTGTCCAATGCTGGATGGTGTCCGCGGAGAATTTGACGAAATCCCTGAAGCCTGATAACTTTCCATGCTTTTATAAAGGTTGAAGGTTGAAGCCTGAAGGTTGTGAGATCACTTCAGCCTTCAACCTAAATAACTTCGTAGTTACCGACAGGAGATTATTCATGAGCGAAACACAACGGACTGTTATATATGACCGGCACGTGGCTTTAGGCGCCAAGATAGTGGAATTCTGCGGTTGGGACATGCCCATTTTTTATCCCACTGGTATTCTGGAAGAGCATCTGGCCACCCGCAAGGAAGCAGGGCTTTTTGACGTTTCCCATATGGGGCGATTTATCTTCAGAGGTGCTGGGGCACTGAAGTTTCTTCAGCACGTCTTGAGTAACAATGCTGAAGCCCTTGACATCATTGCGACAGGTGCCCAATACACAATCATACCGACTGAAACAGGCGGGGCTGTTGACGATGCCTATCTCTATCGTTTTGTCGAGGAGGAATATCTGTTGGTTGTCAACGCGGTCAACTGTGAGAAGGACTGGAATCACTTCCAGTCCCTGATAAAGGATTTTGACGACGTTGAGCTGATCGACCGGACAGAAGAGATCGTCATGCTTTCACTCCAGGGGCCTAAGTCACGTTCGATTCTGGAGCAGATCATCGAATCCGGTTCGCTCCCGGAGCCGGCGCGAAACTCCGTAAGCATGGTGACGATTTCCGGTATCAAGGTGAAGGTGGCCCGCACCGGTTACACCGGCGAACCATTGTGTTTCGAGCTCTTTGCCGACCGGGACGACGGCCCGGTGCTGTGGGACCGGATCGTGAATGAGGGGGCGACGCCTATCGGACTTGGCGCGCGGGACACACTCCGCCTGGAAGCCGCCCTGCCGCTCTATGGCCATGAGTTTGGAGAAGACCCTGAAGGCAAAGAAATCCCTATAATGTCGTGTCCTTTGGCCAAGTTCGCCGTGAGCTTCTCGCCCCTTAAGGGAGACTTTATGGGCCGTGCGAAGCTTGCCAGGCAGAATGAGGCGTTGAAGAAAATAATCTTCCGCGATTATTCGCTCATTCAGGACCTGCCTCGCATAACCAAGCCCATTGCCGTGGCGGGACGAGGCATTGCCCGTGAAGGTTCAAAGGTGTTCAGGGGTGACAAGCATGTCGGTTACGTTACCAGCGGCACCATGGTCCCCATGTGGTCTGTCGAGGGCCAAGGGCTGGAATCGGCCCAGACCGGCGAACGGCAGTTGCGCTCCATCTGCCTTGCCTATATCGACAGCAATATCATCGAGGATGATAAGGTCTCAATCGATATCCGCGGCAAAAGAGTTGATGCCGTTGTGGTGCCTTTCCACATGCGCTCCGATGCCCCGCCTTATGTGCGTCCGATTATCTTTGATCATGAAATCCCGGATAAGGAACTCCCAAAAGGGAATAGGCCGGCCAAGGCCCTCAAGCTGCTGGAAAAGGCCGTGGAGAACACCCAATGGCGACAGCAAGAGTGCATTAACCTTATTCCTTCAGAGATGACCATCTCTCCAATGACCAGGCTGCTCTCCGTGATGGACCCGGCCTTTCGCTATGCCGAGCACAAGAAGGCAACAGCATTCTACGATGCAGAGATCTTCTATTACCAGGGTACGGAGTTCATCGGCGAGGTCGAGAGGATGCTGGAAGAGGAAATGCAGGAATTCCTTGGCTGCGAGAATGTGGAGACGCGCCTTATCAGCGGGCAGATGGCCAACACTGCCGTTTTCAGCGCCATGATAGACTATATCAATCGCGCTGACCGCAAGTCTGAACCCCGCCGGATTCGCCAGGTGATGAACAACCATATCGGCAAAGGCGGCCACCTCAGCGCCCAGCCTATGGGTGCGCTGCATGACTTTGTGGCCCGGGACCCGCGCACAGAGCGCCCGGCCGTGGTGAATTTCCCCGTTCTGGCTGAAAACCGTCACAAGATGGACGTGCCGGCCACGCTGGAGTTGATCGATCAATACCGGCCTGAGCTGATCCTGTTCGGAAAGAGCATGGTCCTGCACAAAGAGCCTGTCACTGAGATCCGCCGGTTCCTCGATGCTCAAAATATCAATGCTGTTTTGATGTACGACATGGCCCATGTGCTGGGGCTCATCGGCCCGCACTTCCAGATGCCCTTTGCCGAAGGGGCTGATCTTGTAACCGGATCAACGCACAAGACCTTTTTCGGCACGCAGCGTGGTGTAGTGGGCAGCCGTTTTCAGGAAAACGAAGAGCGATACGAACTTTGGGAAGCCTTGCTTCGGCGTGCTTTCCCTGGATCGGTTTCAAATCACCACCTTGGCACTCTACTCGGGCTGCTCATGGCTACTTACGAAATGAATCACTTCAAGGACAAATACCAGCCCAAAGTCATCGCCAATGCCAAGGCATTTGCCAGGGCCCTGAAGGAGTGCGGGCTGAATGTGGCTGGAGACCCTGCCATTGACTTTACTGAAACCCACCAGGTCGTCGTTGACGTAGGTTACAGCCACGGGCCGGAAATCGCTAACCGGCTCGAAGCCAACAACATCATATGTAACTATCAGGCCAACACAGACGAAGAAGGATTTACTGCCTCCGGGGCTTTGCGTATGGGAGTGTCTGAGATGACACGCTTTGGCATGGAAGAAGATGACTTCCGCACACTGGCCGAGCTGATGCGTGATGTGGTGATAAAGGATGCCGTTGCCACCGATCAGGTCAAGGCGCTCCGGGAACAATTCCGTGAGCTGCAGTTCTGCTTCCGTGGCGATGAATATAGTGGAATGTTGCAAAAGCTCCACGAGCTTCTGTAAGCATTCTCTGCAATAGTTCTCACCCCAACCCTCCCCCATAAAGGGGGATGAAATCCATTTACGTCATCAAGAAATGTTTCCCATCTCTTGGTAGGAGGGGATTTTTCCCCTCATTCTCGGAAGTCATAGGGAAGGCCACTTTACCTGCCTTGTGCTTCGGCGCGGTGGCCGACCCTA
>CAZPBZ010000110.1:0-5231 GCA_964584765.1 uncultured Thermodesulfobacteriaceae bacterium | reverse complement strand
CTTGACGGGCTTCGCAAGATGGTTGGCAATTGTAACAGGTGTGAGCTGCATAAAAAGCGGCAAAATATAGTCTTCGGAGAAGGACCTGAAAATGCAAAGCTGGTGCTGGTAGGAGAGGCCCCGGGCAGGGAAGAAGACATGCAGGGCCGGCCATTTGTAGGCCCTTCAGGAGAACTCCTTACAGATATGTTAAATGCTGTAAATATTTCCAGAAAGGATGTCTTTATCACCAGTGTAATCAAGTGTCGTCCCCCGCATAACCGCACACCCGGGCACGAAGAAATCGCTGCATGCTCTTCCTTCTTAAGACACCAGTTGAGGCTTATTGATCCGCCCTTTATACTTGCTTTGGGATTGGTCGCTGCCCAGACCCTCCTTAAAGAAAAAGCCCCATTAAAATCTCTTCGTGGCCGCTTCCATCAGTTGGGAAATGCCAGGGTCATAGTAATTTATCATCCGGCATATCTGCTGAGATCAAAAGGAAGCCAACAACTGGACCTCAAACGTGTGGCCTGGAAGGACCTCCAAATACTGGAAAAAGAGTATGCCAAATACCGCTAAAAACCAAATGCAAAAGGCTATAGAACAAATCCAACCTGACACCCATTTTCTAAAAAGGGAAACTATTAATTCAGCGCCGGGGATTTCGAGGCGGGGTAAATGGTTTATAAAATATGGGGTTTTACAAGCGGTCCTATTACTTCTTATTACGCTATTTTTGTCTGTGTTAGCTCCTTCCTTGTGGGGGGATGATCAGAAAAACAAGCCGTTGAATCCGGCAGACCATTCCAGGATATATCTTGTCCAATTAAGAGGAAGCATAAATCCCGGTGCAGCGGAGCTTTTAAAGAGGGCGCTTAGAGAGGCGGACATGGGCCATGCCACTTGCCTGGTGATTGAGCTTGATACTCCGGGAGGCCTTGTATCTACCCTGAGGAATATGGTCCAGGAAGTAATGGCATCACCGATTCCAACGGTTGTTTATGTAACGCCATCTGGAGCACAGGCCGCATCTGCCGGCGCCATACTCACCATTGCCGCCCATGTTGCCGCCATGGCGCCCGGTACCAATATCGGAGCGGCTCACCCGGTAAATCTGGGCTCCGGCGGGGAAAAAGACGATACCATGAAACAAAAGGCGGAAAACGACCTTGCCGCCATGGCCAGGAGTGTGGCAACTGAGCGTGGGCGAAACGCAGAGTGGGCGGAAAAGGCGGTAAGGGAGAGCGCCTCGGCCTCTGCCAGGGAGGCACTGAAACTGAAAGTAATCGACATCATGGCTAAAGACCTCAGTGACCTGATTAAACAACTCAATGGCAGAACAGTGAGTCTGCCTGATGGTCTGGTTAAGCTGATGATAAGTAACCATGAAATTATTCAGATAAAAGAGAGCTTGAGGGAAAAAATACTCAGGACCATAGCAGATCCAAACATCGCCTATATCCTCATGATGATCGGCATGACAGGACTCTATTTTGAGTTTGCCCACCCCGGGACCATTTTCCCGGGAACCATAGGGGCCATATGCCTGCTCCTGGGTCTGTTTGCCCTGCAGGCCCTCCCTGTAAGTACTGCCGGTCTGCTTCTGTTGCTCCTGGCAGTAGTCCTGTTTGTAATGGAGCTTGTAATTACCAGCCACGGCATACTGGGGGCAGCAGGTCTGGCTGCCCTCCTTATGGGCTCTATTATGCTCTTTGACACATCAAAGACCGGAATCTCCATTGACACCGGTGTCCTCTGGACTACTCTGCTGGGAGTCGGCTCCTTTCTGGCCGCTATTACCTATTTGGCGACCAGGGCCACCCTCTCCAGGCCCAAATCCGGGGCGGAAGGTCTTATAGGTGAAAAAGGCCTTGTCCGGAAGACAGTAGGAAAGAGGAGTGGAAAGGTCTTTTTGCACGGAGAGCTCTGGACCGCTGTAAGCGAGGAGACCATACCAGAGGGTACCGAGGTAAAAGTAATAGATATAGAAGGACTTACATTACGGGTCTCAAAGACCCATGGAGGCAAGTCATGACAATTTCTCTCGCTTTTCTGCTTTTTTTGATCCTCGCTTTTCTGATATCAGCCATTCGCATACTGAACGAATACGAACGTGGCGTCATCTTCAGGCTGGGTCGTGTCATTAAGACCAAGGGTCCGGGCCTGATAATACTCATTCCTGTAATTGATAAGATGAGGAAAATTGACCTTCGGATCGTTACCCTTGATGTTCCACCACAGGATATCATTACCAGAGATAACGTATCCGTAAAGGTGAGTGCAGTGGTCTATTTCAGGGTCATAGACTCAAGAAGGGCGGTAATTGAGGTGGAAAATTTCCTTTTTGCCACTTCCCAGCTGGCACAGACCACCCTCAGGAGTGTCTGCGGACAGGCCGAACTTGACGAGCTTCTGGCAGAGAGAGATAAAATTAATGCCCAGATTCAGGAGATACTGGACCTCGACACCGAGCCATGGGGAATCAAAGTCAGCAAGGTGGAAGTGAAAGAGATAGACCTCCCGGACGAGATGAAAAGGGCCATGGCAAAACAGGCCGAGGCCGAACGGGAACGCCGGTCAAAGGTCATCAACGCAGAAGGTGAGTTCCAGGCAGCAAGAAAGCTGGCCGATGCTGCGAATATCATAAACAAGGCACCCGCGGCCCTGCAGCTCAGGTACCTCCAGACCCTCAGGGAAGTAGCCACGGAAAATAACTCAACCACCCTGTTCCCGATTCCCATTGATCTTTTCACACCCTTCATGGAAATAGCCGGCAGGCTCAAATCCCAGGAAGGCATGAGTGAGCCCGTTGCGCCTGAAATAGAAGCGGGCAAATGAAAGGATTGATATCTTCATATTATAACTGTTCACAGGTATTCCCCAAAGTATGATATGATCCCGGTTTGGCAAAATTTAGCATAAGGTGTTTTTATGGTTAGAAATTATGGTCCACAAACCATAAAAATAGGCTCTGTGGTTTTGCCCAACCCTGTGTTCCTTGCCCCGATGGCAGGGATTACGGACTATCCTTTCAGGTGCCTTGCCAGATCCTTCGGGGCAGGATTAGTAGTAAGTGAAATGATATCTTCCCAAGCCCTTGTACGTAACAGCGCTCGATCTGTCCGCATGGCCGGCACTGCTGAAGAGGAATTTCCCCTAGCAGTGCAGATCTCCGGATCAGACCCGATTGTTATGGCTGAAGCCGCCCGGATTAACGAGTCCCTTGGCGCAGCAATGATTGATATAAATATGGGGTGTCCACAGCGTAAAATTGTAAAGACCGGGGCCGGCGCAAGCCTCATGCGTGATGAGGTCCTGGCAGGAAGGGTCATAGAGACAATTATAAGAGCGGTTAGTGTACCTGTTACTGTCAAGATCCGACTGGGTTGGGATCACAAAAGCATAAATGCAACCAGAATCGCCAAAATCGCCCAGGATTCCGGCGCTTCACTTGTTACGGTCCATGGCCGGACCTGCAGCCGGATGTTCTCCGGAAAAGCTGACTGGTCAGCAATCAGAGAAGTAAAGGAGGCTGTGTCTATTCCTGTAATTGCAAACGGTGACATCCAAAGTCCGAAGGATGCAAGCCTTTGCCTTGAGGTCTCCGGGGCGGACGGGATCATGGCAGGAAGAGGCGCCCTTGGCAGGCCCTGGTTATTCGATCAGGTACTCCATTTCCTGAAAACAGGCGAGGACAAAAGACCTCCAGGCCTTGAAGATCAATATGCCGTAGCAAAAAAACATTTCGAACACATTGTTGACTTTTATGGACTCCCTGTGGGCTTGTGGCTTTCTCGAAAACACTTGGCCTGGTATACCAAAGGCCTTCACGGGAGTGCGCTATTCAGAAAGTCCCTGAATAACACTAAATCATTTGATGAGGTAAAGGAGTCGCTCAGACGTTTTTACGAAACCTTACTGGATACACCAATAAGCTGAAAGCCTAAAGCTGAAAGGGGTTGATTACGATAGCTCTTTGAGCTTTGAGCTGATTTTAATCCAGCTTGGGACCCTGGCTTGGTCTCTCCTCCCGGGAATCAGGCTCATGTCCCCCTTCATTGGCAGATTCCCCCAGAATATCGGGTGTAAAAGGCCTGTTTACCGTGGTTGTTTTCTCCCCATTACCGGAAACAGTATTCGTTTCTTCAAACAGATCACCATGGACCTCCTGAATAGCTCTCATTTCAGATGCCGCAAGGTTTATTGCCAGATCGACCTCCTCCGGTGGCAGGGTCTCCTCGTCTATGACCCTCAGATAGCCCTCGAGAACAGAGCGTATTTTATATGCAGTCTCCCTCTGAATACGTCTGAGCCCCATTATTCGCTCCTCCAATTGAACAGCCTCCTGATGGGCATCAGCAACTATACGCTCTGCATCCAGTTTTGCCCTCTCATGCATGAGCTCTACATCTTTTTCGGCCTGAGACTTCATTTTCTCTGATAACTTGTGAGCCGAGGTCAGGGCCTCCCTGAACTCCTCTTCTCTCTTTTTCATATCTGCCAACTGGTCCTTATATGCAATCAACTGGTCCTTCAGGGCATTCTTTTCTTTAATCAGAGAGGTCATAATCTCACTTACTTCCTCAAGGAAGGAGTCTACTTCTTCGGGATCGTAACCCCGGAACCTAGCGCGGAATTCCTTCTCAAGTATTTCGTTCGGGGAGAGACTCATATAACACCTCTATGAAATCTGATAGGCCAACTGATGAAGTGTTGGTACGATAAAACTACGTAAAAAGATTATTGCGATGATGATCACCATAGGAGTTAAATCTATTCCCCCAAACTGTAAGGGAAGGATGCGTCGAACCCGGTACATTAAGGGTTCGGTTATGTTATACAAAAATCTTACCATGGGATTATGGGGATCAGGGTTAACCCAGGACAAGACGGCCCTGGCAATCAATATCCACATGTAGAGATTAAGAACAATATCGACCACCGTAGCAAGAGAACCAATGAAATTGCTTAGAATGAACATACTGGTATCCTTAAAAAATTATGAATTAGAGACTTTTTTCAAAAAAGCATGTTATTATCGAATTGAATGCCAATGTCGAAACTGGAAACTCGAAATTAGAAACTGGATAACAACTCGATTCATCACCCTAATTTCCAATTTCCAATTTCCAATTTCCAACATAACAAAATGTAAACCACTTTTGACTTGTCGTGAAGGATGTCTTGTTTTTTTACCCTTTGCCAAAAGGACACAGTGGATAATTACAAGTCTTACAGCTAAAACATAG
>CAZPBZ010000109.1:0-5334 GCA_964584765.1 uncultured Thermodesulfobacteriaceae bacterium | reverse complement strand
TGGAAGGCCATGGACCTTTATGGGCAACTGAGAGATCAGGGAAAGGGACGTCCCCTTTTCATACTTCATGACGGCCCTCCCTATGCAAATGGACACATACACCTGGGGCATGCGATCAACAAGGTCCTGAAGGACATAATCGTTAAATCTCACCATATGATGGGGTTTGATACGCCGTATGTACCGGGGTGGGACTGCCACGGACTGCCCATTGAGCACAATGTTGAGAAAGACTTGGGATCCAAGAGGTCCAAGATGAGCAAATTGGCCGTGCGTAAGGCATGCCGGCGCTATGCGGAAAAATTCGTACGCATACAGAAAGAAGAATTCTCAAGGCTGGGAATATTAGGAGACTGGGATAACCCTTATCTCACAATGACTTACGACTACGAAGCCTCCATCTGTAGAGAGTTCTGCCGTATATTTATGGATGGTCATGTCATTAAGAGTAAAAAACCAGTCTATTGGTGTCCTGGTTGTGTGACTGCACTGGCAGAGGCTGAGGTAGAGTATGCCCCACACAAGTCTCCTTCCATTACAGTGAGATTTGCAGCCGGAGATGTCCTCAATCAATGGCTTGAGAAGCATTTTGGAATGCTGGCTGGCCCTGCCTTTGCGCTTATCTGGACCACTACTCCCTGGACTCTGCCTGCCAACCTGGCAGTGGCGCTACACCCTGACTATGACTACGTGGCTGTTGAGGTCCAGGTTGGCGGGGGGACAAAAGAAGTCTGGATACTGGCAGAGGGGAGGTTGCTTTCTACCTTGATTGACGCTGGTCTTGAGCAGAAAGATGCCAGAGTCCTCGGTACATTCAGGGGCGGAGATATTGAAGGAATGCATGTAAAACACCCATTCCTTGAAAGGGATAGTCTCCTTATTGTCGCTCCTTATGTTACGCTTGATACAGGCACAGGCTGTGTTCACACTGCTCCGGGCCACGGAGCGGATGACTATGAAAGCGGCATCAGATACGGCCTTGATATCTATTCCCCTGTAGACGACTACGGCAGGTTTACATCAGAGATAAAGGAATTTGCAGGGGAAAACATCTTTAATGCAAATGACAAGATTGTTGAAATGTTGCGAGATAGGGGCAGCCTTGTGGCTCATGAGACCATTGAGCACAGCTATCCCCACTGCTGGCGTTGCAAAAAGCCGGTGATTTTTCGAGCGACCGCGCAGTGGTTCATCTCCATGGAGGCAGGGGCGTTGCGTGAAGAGGCCCTGCGCGCCATTGAGACCGTCAGATGGATTCCAGACTGGGGAAAAGAGCGTATTTACGGAATGGTAGAGACCAGGCCTGATTGGTGCATTTCCAGACAGAGGGCCTGGGGTATTCCCATTACGGTCCTTATCTGTGAGGATTGTGAAGAACCTGTAATGGACCAGGCAATAGCGGATCACCTGGCAGAAATTTTTGAAAAAGAAGGCTCTGATGCATGGTTTGCAAGGCAGGCAGAGGAATTCCTTCCTCCTGGAACTGCTTGCCCAAAGTGCGGCGGCACAAGAGTTCGCAAAGAGATCGATATACTGGATGTCTGGTTTGATTCAGGGGTGAGCCATGCAGCGGTCCTGGAGACCCGGAAAGGGCTTTCCTCTCCGGCTGCCCTTTATCTGGAAGGAAGTGATCAGCACAGGGGATGGTTCCAGAGCTCACTTCTTACCAGCGTTGCGACCAGACATAAGGCACCTTACGAGGCAGTGCTTACCCATGGTTTTGTTGTGGACGGGAAGGGGAAAAAGATGTCCAAGTCAGTGGGCAACGTCATCCCACCGGCTGATGTCATCAAGGAATACGGAGCAGAGGTGCTGAGGCTCTGGGTCTCAGCAGAGGACTACCAGGATGATATAAAGATCTCAAACGAGATACTTCAGCGCCTGACTGAGGCGTACAGGAAGATCCGTAACACCATTCGTTACCTTCTCAGCAACCTGTCTGACTTTGACCCGGATAAGCACTCTTTGGATTTTGACCGGCTGGAGGCCCTTGATCGCTGGGCCCTGGTGAGGCTTGGAGAAATAACTACAAATGTCAAACATGCCTATAAGGAATTTAAGTTCCACGGTGTGTTCCGCCAAATACAACAGTTCTGCATAGTTGACCTGAGCGCCCTCTACCTGGATATCTTAAAAGACAGACTCTACTGTGAGCACCCGGAGGGCCGTATCCGTCGCTCTGCCCAGACAGCCATTTATCGTATTGTCCATGATATATTGCTTCTTATGGCCCCCATACTTTCATTTACTGCTGAGGAGGCCTGGAGCCATATGCCGGGCCCCGTGGCTGAGAGTGTTTTTCTGGCTGAGTTGCCTGATCCTCCGCCCTTTTCCATTGATAAATCGTTCAATGCTGAATGGGAACTCCTATGGAAAATCCGCGGAGAAGTTACAAAGGCACTGGAGCTTGCCAGAAAGGAAAAACGGATAGGCCTTGCCCTGGATGCCAAGGTCCTGATAAGGCCTCCTGAAGATATGACAGACTTCCTGGAAGGGCACAGTGAACTACTAAGGACTATTACCATTGTTTCCCAGCTTGACTTGAGTGGGGAACTTGACTCAGGGGACAGCACTGTATGGCAGAGCGATGAGATAGAAGGGCTTGCCATCAAGGTTATCCGGGCAGCGGGTGAAAAATGCACCAGATGTTGGACCTGGAGTGAGGATGTGGGCAAAGACCCTTCATGGCCTGATGTCTGTGGCCGATGCTCAGGAGTATTGGGGAATTTGGTGATTGAGTGATTAATTGGTCTTTCAGTGACTGGTGCCGTGACTGGTTCAGGCCCTATCTGCTTTCAGTTGCCCGTTTTTTGGGAAGGCTCGGTCTTTCTCCCAATATGGTCAGCATCATCGGGCTTATTGCTTATGGAGCAAGCGGCCTGGTGCTTGGCATAGGTCATCCGGCGGCTGCCGGTTGGATGCTTGCCATATTCGGACCCCTGGATGCTGTTGATGGACTGCTCGCCAGGGAGCAGGGACGGGCTAGTCCCTTTGGCGCCTTTCTTGACTCAACAGTGGACAGGTATGCTGAATTCTTTCTCTTTCTGGGACTGATGGCCTATCTGATGATAGACAAGCAGGGCGGCTTGGTCGAAGCGGCCCTTGTACTTTCTGCAATGACCGGGTCTCTCCTTGTCAGCTATACGAGGGCAAGGGCTGAGGCCCTGGGTTTTAGCTGTAAGGTGGGAGTGCTTACCAGGTTTGAACGTATATTCATCCTTGCCGTGGGCCTTATCTTCGGATGGATTTATCCGGTTCTGGTAATTATTGCTATTTTTACCCATATAACCGCCCTTCAGCGTATCTTTCACGTATACAGACAAGCAAGTGATTAAATCACTAAATAAAGGGGTTCTCTACGTAACAGGCACTCCCATTGGGAATCTTAAAGACATAAGTATAAGGGCCAAAGAGGTCTTTAACCAGGTATCTCTTGTTGCGGCAGAAGATACAAGGGGTACCAGAAAGCTACTCACTCATCTGGGCGTCAATGTCGGCCTCTTGAGTTGCCACAAGCACAATGAAAGGACCAGCGCCAAAAAGGTCATTGCCTTGCTTGCAGAAGGGAAGGACGTGGCTCTGGTATCAGATGCCGGTACCCCTGCACTCTCAGACCCTGGGACAAGCCTGGTAAAACTCGTCAGGGAGGCAGGCTTCAGCGTAGTCCCAGTACCAGGGGCATCTGCTATTGTCGCGGCCCTGAGCGTGGCAGCCATGTCGGCAGACTCCTTTTTTTTCGCTGGCTTTCTTCCAAACAAGCGGGTTGAAAGACGCAAGACCCTTGAGCAACTGGCAGAAATCCCTCACACAATCGTAATCTTCGAGGCACCCCATCGCCTGCTTGATGCTCTGGAAGATATTCTGGGCATTTTAGGGAATAGGCAGATGGTAATGGCCAGGGAGCTCACAAAGATGCATGAGACTGTGATATCCGGCTCAGTATCAGATATTATTAAGCAGCTTTCAAAGGGACGTGTGAGAGGTGAGATTACACTGGTGATAGAAGGGGAAGAGGAGATAAGACATGGGAGATCCTGCTCGGATCCGGAGGCAGTAGAAAAGGCGCTTCAGCACCTGATTTCAGAAAAGAGCTTGTCAATCAGGGATAGTGTGGATCTTCTGGTCCGGCTTACCGGCATGACTAAGAGCCAGGTATATCCGCTTGCCCTGGGGATCAAACAGAAAGACAGCCAGCCCAGGGGATTGCCGGGAGATTGATTACTATGCAGGAATCAAATCACATGAATCTTCCAAATAACCAAATCAAAGTGTTTGCCATAATCCCGGCACGTTTTGGCTCATATAGATTTCCGGGGAAACCACTTGCAAAGATTCAAGGCAGCCCCATGATTCTCCATGTATACCAGAGGGCACTGAAGGTCCCTGGCATTGACCAGGTAGTAGTGGCAACTGATGATTCGAGGATCGCGGAGTGCGTGGAAACAGCCGGTGGAACGGTTTTTATGACAGACCCCGGCCATCCATCAGGGACCGACCGGATTGCAGAGGTTGCAAGGCTTCTTGAACTTTCAGACGATGATGTCGTGGTTAATATCCAGGGAGACCAGCCCCTGCTTGATTCGCGACCAGTAGTTGCAATTATAAAAATGCTCCTTGATGTGCCTGATTGTGCAATGACAACTCCTGCATGTCCTCTTGAGGCCCAAGAGGCCCTGAATCCCAACCGGGTCAAGGTGGTCGTGGACAATAACTGGAAGGCCCTCTACTTTTCCAGGGCCATGATTCCATACTATAGAGACGCTGATACAGTGGGAGACCTGCCCAAAGAATCAGGCCATTATTATCTCAGGCACCTGGGCCTATACGCCTATAGGCAGAATTTCCTCCAGACCTTTGTCAACCTCCCTCCTGGAAGACTGGAACAGATAGAACAACTGGAACAGCTAAGGGCCCTTGAAAACGGTTATTCGATCGGAGTAGTAAAAGTAGCGAAGGCCCCGTTGGAAGTGGACACACCGGAGGACCTGGATGCGGTCCGTTCAGCCATTGCTGGGCAGTGAAGCCTGTGGAATGACTGTAGTCAAAATTTAATATTTCCCGCGATATTACCGAAATAAAAAAAATACATCGAATAAAGCAAGTTACATTCTTTTTCGTTTTATTCCAATAAAGAGGGAATGACTATGCCGACAAAGAAGAGAAAAATGCCACCCGCCAATGAAAATTCTTTGAAAAAGGTTAAACAAGAGAAAAAACCAAAAGAAGTCAAAAGTTTCCCGATCGTCGGCATCGGAGCCTCAGCCGGTGGACTGGAAACTCTCAATGCCTTCTTTTCCATCATGCCGCCGGACAGCAACATGGCATTTGTGGTCA
>CAZPBZ010000108.1:0-5342 GCA_964584765.1 uncultured Thermodesulfobacteriaceae bacterium | reverse complement strand
TGCATTTTTCCACAGCTTCCTTGTCCTTGGAGGTGTACAGGAAAAATTCAGACTGGCGTATTATGCCCTTTGGGCCTCCCATACGGTGCAACAAGTCGAAGATCTCGCTGATTTGTTTCACAGTGTATGGGGGTCTTGCCTGCTGGCCATCCCTGAAGGTAGTATCAGTTATTAGCATATCTTCACATGGAGATGGCATCATATGCTTGTGGTCAAAATCAATTAGACATACTTTATTATATGGATAGATATCTCTCATCAGATCGGCCTGGTGGATATCCTGAAGATTGAAATTCCAGTATTCACCACCTTGGCGATCCAATAATCTACGTCTGGGATTCCACTTTGGCATAAACACTCCTTATTTAAACAAAATTCTCTAAATTTTCCAGCCAGGTTTCAAATAGAGCTCAGCCAACTGAGCCATACTTACATTTGCAGGGGCATGGGTCAATAGACACTGGGCCTTATGGGTCTTCGGAAAGGCCATGACATCCCTTATGGTATCTTTTCCTGCCATAAGCATTACCAGACGGTCCAGGCCAAAAGCAATGCCTCCGTGAGGCGGGGCCCCATATGCCAGGGCCTCAAGAAGGAAACCAAATTTGTCCCGGGCCTCTTCTTCGGAGATTGATAGGGCTCTGAAGACGGCTTCCTGAACAGAAGTCTGGTGAATACGAATGCTGCCTCCACCTATCTCAACTCCATTAAGAACCAGGTCATAGGCCCTGGATCTCACGTTTGCAGGGTCGCTGGATAACAATTCTACATCCTTGGTCCTGGGGGAAGTAAATGGATGGTGCAGGGCCACAAACCTTCCCTCATCTTCATTATATTCTACCAGAGGGAACTCAGTAATCCATATAAAATTAAATTTTCCTTCAGGAATAAGATTCCGGCGCTTGGCAAGCTCCGTCCTGAGCTCTCCCAAGACTCTGCATACCGCGGCCTTTTGATCCGCCCCGAAGAACATTATATCTCCCGGAGCCGCATCTAACTGCTGTACTATTGCTATTTTCTCTTCCTCAGAGAAAAATTTCGCTATAGGTGACTGCCATGAGCCGTCTTCCTTTATTTTTACCCAGGCAAGTCCCTTGGCCCCGAGACCTATTGCAAACTCAGTAAGATCATCCAGGTCCTTTCTGGAAAAATCACCCATGCCTTTTGCATTTATGGCCTTTACCACACCGCCGGCAGAAACCATCTTCTGAAAGACCTTCAGCCCGCATCCGGCGGTAATATCCGATATATCGCAGAACTCCAGGCCAAAGCGCGTATCCGGCCGATCGGTACCGAAACGATCCATTGCATCCTTAAAGGTCAGCTTTTGAAACGGTGTCTTGATATCCTTCCCCAGAACCTCCTTAAACAGGAAGCACATCAGGCCCTCTATCAGGTCAATAATGTCGTCTTCATCAATAAAGGACATCTCCATGTCGAGCTGTGTAAACTCAGGCTGACGATCAGCCCTCAGGTCCTCGTCCCTGAAACACTTGACTATCTGGTAGTAACGCTCAAGGCCTGAGATCATAAGGATTTGCTTGTAGAGCTGAGGGGACTGTGGCATGGCATAAAAGCAACCTGGGTTAACCCTGCTGGGCACAAGGTAGTCCCTGGCACCCTCAGGGGTACTCCTTGTCAGCATAGGGGTCTCGATCTCGAGGAAGTCCTGGCTATTCAAATAGGACCTCATGGCCTGGCAGACCCTGTGCCGCAGGGTTAGGCTCTCAACCATGCCGGGTCTTCTAAGGTCCAGATATCGGTATGTCAGCCTCAGGTTTTCAGATATTTCCCCTTCCTCATCAAGGGAAAATGCAGGGGTCTTAGAGGTGTTCAAAATGCGCAGATCACGGCATGCGACTTCTATCATTCCGGTCTTTATCTTTGGATTCTCCATGCCCTCGGGTCTTCTGCGAACCATGCCTTTTACTGCAATAACATACTCACTCCTGAGACTGTGGGCCTTTTGATGTGAATCAGCGTGTACCTCAGGTGCAAATACTACCTGGGTGATCCCTTTGCGATCGCGAAGGTCTATAAAAATAAGCCCCCCGTGATCCCGCCGCCTAAGCACCCATCCCATCAGCACAACGTCCTGGTCCAGGGCCGTCTCTGTAAGACTATAACAATCATGGGTACGCTTCAGCCCATCCATTAAATCCATTCAATTTACCTCATCTTCGACTAAACTGTTAACTGTACCAGACTCTCCACTGCTGAAATCACATCATCAACAGGTACCTCGTGCTGATCTCGGGTCATCATATCTCTGACTACAACTTGTTTTTTATCAAGCTCGTCTTCTCCCACTATGAGCACATAACAGGCCCCTGCCCTACCGGCCTGTTTCATCTGGGCCTTAAGGCCCTTTTCCTCGTATGACATCTGCACAGCCAGTCCTTGACGGCGCCAATGTTTAATCCAGGGCATAACCTCTTTTCTGGCCTCCGGACCCAGAGCTGCTACAAACAGATCAATAGATGGTCCCTTCTTATCATTTCCAAGGAGCAGTAACAACCGGTCAACCCCGATTGCCATCCCGACTCCGGGAAGATCAGGCCCACCCAGGGCCTTTAAAAGGCCGTCATATCTGCCTCCTGCAGCCACTGTGCTCTGGGCACCCAGGTCGGGAGAGACTATCTCAAAGGTGGTCATCACATAGTAATCAAGCCCCCTTACCAGGTAAGGATTTATGACAAATGGTATATCCAAGGTCTTAAGAAAGGCCAAGACCTTTTCCATGTGGTCCGCACACTCAGTACATAGATATTCCTTGTTCAGAGGTGCATTGGCCATGATTTTCCTGCAGGCTTCGTTCTTACAATCAAAGACCCTTAGAGGATTTATCTTGCTCCTTCTTTGGCAGTCAGGGCAGAGATACTGAAATACATCCTCAAGATATTCCTTCAGATCATCCCTATACATGGGCCTGCATGCAGAGCAACCCAGGGAATTGATTTCCAGACGCAGATCCTTGAGTCCAAGCTGCTCCAGAATGTCCCATGCCATCCAGATGACCTCAGTATCTGAAAAAGGGGCCTTTGTTCCCATCACTTCCACATTTATCTGATGAAATTGACGTAGCCTGCCTTTTTGGGGCCGTTCATGCCTGAACATGGGCCCTGTTGTAAACAGCTTCAACACCGTAGACTGGGCAAAAAGCTTATGCTCGCTTACCGCCCTTACAAGACCCGCTGTTGCCTCAGGTCTGAGGGTCAGAGAATCACCACTCCTGTCGATGAATGTATACATCTCCTTTTCAACGATATCAGTGTGTTCGCCAATACTTCGAGCAAAAATCTCGGTCTTTTCCAGCAAAGGAATCCGTATCTCTTCCAGACCGAAGGCATTAAAAACACTGCGGGCAAGGGACTCAACTCGATGCCAGAGTTCGATCTCGTCAGGCAATACGTCCTTAAATCCGCGAACAGCTCTTATAGGCACTTCCGGCTCCTGTTCTGGGTGGTTCATAGGTTCAACTGTTACCTCCAGGTAAAGGATACACGTTTAATCGACAATGTCCGGCAGTTCAAGATACTCAACCGCAATAATTTGCCAGCAAGGCTATAAAAAGGTGCGACCTGTGCGGTTACACGTCAGATTGTGCAACATACGAAAAAGAAAAGAATTATCACGAAAGCACGAAAGGAGGACAAACCGGTCATATTCCCTTCAGAGTGGATTGAAACCTGCGCCGGGAAATGGTATTTTAAAAAAGTTTATACATGACCCAATGTGGCAGAGAGAAAGCCATAATCGTTTTTGAGGGTAAGGGATATACATTATGTATTACGCTCCGAAGCTTAAGCAAACTTCCCGAACGTATTCAGTCCCGAATAGGCAACCTTTGTATCTTCGTTTTTTTTCTGCGCGTCAATTTAATCAAATCCCCCAAATTGTAAAATTGCCTCATGACATGCGTTTTGCCATGCAGGTAGTGGCCAGGGTACTCCCGTTCCGAGTCAATCAGTATGTGATTGAAAACCTCATAGACTGGGATAATGTTCCAGATGATCCAATCTTCAAGCTCACTTTTCCACAGCCCGGCATGCTCACACAGAAACACTTTGATCGCATGGCAAACTTACTCCGCAAAGGTACTGACGACAGGCAGATACGGACCGTGGCCAATGAAATACGCGCAGAGCTCAATCCCCATCCTGCCGGTCAGCAGATCCTGAATGTCCCTGTTCTGGATGGCCGACCCCTCAAGGGGATGCAGCACAAGTACCGGGAAACCGTACTGTTTTTCCCCCGCCAGGGTCAGACCTGCCATACCTATTGTACCTTCTGTTTTCGTTGGGCACAGTTCGTTGGGATTGATGAGCTGCGTTTCTCTGCCAGCGAGACCAGCGACCTGCACCGCTACCTAGCCGAGCACAAGGATGTTACTGACCTTCTGCTCACCGGTGGTGATCCTATGGTTATGAAAACCAGCCTGATCAAGGAATATATAAAACCATTGTTGCAGCCTGAGTTCGAACACATACATAGTATCCGTATAGGAACCAAGTCCCTGACCTACTGGCCATATCGCTATATAAGTGACAGCGATGCTGACGATCTTTTAAGACTGATGGAGCGTATGGTAAAGGGCGGCAAACACGTGGCTATCATGGCCCATTACAATCACTGGCAGGAAATGGAAACGCCTGTAGCCCGGAAGGCCATCCGGCGAATCCGTGGCACCGGAGCCATAATACGCAGTCAGAGTCCCATAATAGAACACATAAACGATGACCCTGAAATCTGGGCACGCATGTGGCGCACGCAGGTAAGCCTTGGAATTGTCCCTTACTATATGTTCGTGGCACGCAATACCGGTGCCTGTCATTACTTCGAATTGCCTTTAGCCAAGGCCTGTGAAATATATCATAATGCTATTCTGAAGGTATCAGGATTGGCACGCACGGTGCGCGGACCATCAATGAGCGCCGGTCCCGGCAAGATAGAGGTCCAGGGTATTGCTGAGATCAACAATGAAAAGGTCTTTGTGCTTCGCTTTATACAGGGCCGCAATCCGGACTGGGTGCAGCGTCCTTTCTTTGCACTTTTCGATCCTGAAGCCACCTGGCTGAATCAGCTCCGCCCGGCATTCGGTGCTGAGAAATTCTTCTACGAAGATGAATTGAAGGTTTAGACTATTAGGCAAGAAAACCACATCATAACTCTGCGGCCCCGCCTGGACCTCTTTAGGCCTATTGACGAGGTATTGCTTAAAAAGGCTGTCAGCAATGCACTGGAGTGCCTTGAAAAACCGCAAGCCCTTACTGTGGTCGTCAACGATCCCCAACGCCAGACCGACAGTCCAAGGGTACTTAAGGTCCTTAGCCGTTTAATTG
>CAZPBZ010000107.1:0-5343 GCA_964584765.1 uncultured Thermodesulfobacteriaceae bacterium | reverse complement strand
CAATAGAGGTCCAGTCTATGTGGTCCCTTGATGGCACTGCCTGTGTCCTGATTGCACACAAAGCCCTGAAAGATCCCGGCACCTCCGTGGACCGGCCGGCTCACAGGCATTGGCACTTGCAAAAAGCATAGGGCGCCAGGCGGATAGATCTTGTGGTCAAGGGCCACGGATCTCATGGGTGTCAGCACTTCCCCCAGCGTTCCTATTGGCCCTTCTTTTTCCCATTTAAAGAAAATATATCTGGGATTGGCGGCAAAGGCCTTTCTGAATTCCTCCGGATTTTCTTGTGCCCAAGCGCGGATGCCCGGCCAGTCTGCCTTATCCTTACGTAGCAGTCTGTTGTCTATAAGCCATCGGCCAATACTATGATAGGGATGACCGTTACTGGAAGCGTAATGGATATATCTCCTGCTTTCGTCCTGAAACTGGAGCACCCCTGAACCCTGTATATGGAGCATAAGCCCATCTAATGGGGACCGCAGCCACGCAAGGACACCGGCACACTTGAGTTTCCCGCCGTTGTCAATGTCCGCTCGTGTATAGTATGGGATCAGACTTTGCCTGGACACCCTCCCATAAAGGGTCTCACGCGGAAGGGAGGAGTCAAAATCATGCAGTGCTATTCGAATGAGGTCCGGGGGAGTTTCATAAATGGGATAAGAGAACTCTTCATCCGCCTTCAGAGAAGCAGCTAGTTCGGGCTGGAAATAACCTGTCACAAGAAACGGCCCGGCAGGCCCCTTTCCCTTTTCATCCCCTGTTATCCTGTAAACTATAAACAGTCGGCGGATTTCCCTCTGAAGGTCCTCATGGTTGAGGTTTTGCTCCAGGAGTCTGGAAAAGGCCTTTAGTGTCTTCTTCAGTGTGCCTACAGTTATGGATTCATTGCCCCAGGGTATTTGCTCCTCATCCTTATGCTTTTCCAGATATTCCAGGCTGGCAGAAACGGCCTTTTGCAGGCCTTTTTTGTCCTTAAGGTCCTCAAAGGCCGGAAGCTGTTCAATGGGGACCTGTTCTATTAATAAAGGAACGGGTAAGGGCCCTGGCACAGGTGGAGTGGGTAGCCAGAAGAGCCGATACAAGACAACCAGGGCACCAAGGGCACCAATCAGCCCGATCAAGAAGATCCATAGGGCAATAGTCCGGTTGATTACCATGATTTATCACAGATTATGCACACATAATCTGTGTTCATAGGCCCGTGGCCGCAACTTGCTTCTTCACTGCCTCCACAGATTTTTGCAAGGCTTCCTGCTCATCTTGCACAAGGGGAAACTCCAGGATACGTTCTACGCCGTTTCTCCCAAGCACCACAGGCACACCCAGGAATACGCCGCTAATACCAAATTCCCCCTCCAGATAGGCTGCACAGGGTACCACCCTTTTTTCGTCTTTCAGGATGGATTGGGCCATCTCCACTGCAGCAAGACCAGGGGCGGAGAATGCGCTTCCTGTCTTGAGGTGTTGCACTATCTCCGCACCTCCGTGTTGAGTGCGACGGACTATATTTTCGATTTCTTCTTTGGACAAAAGCTCCTCTATGGGCACTCCCCCAACACTTGCAAGCCTGACCAGGGGGAGCATATGGTCGCCGTGTACGCCCATTACAAGGGCTGTCACGTCCGAAGGAGCTACAGCCAGGGCCTGGGCAATAAATGTGCGGTACCTGGCAGAATCCAGAACACCTGCCATGCCCACAACCTGCTGTTTTGGAAATCCGGATACCTTAAAGACCGTGTAAACCATGGCATCGATAGGATTCGTGACAACCACCAGGCATGCGTCAGGAGAATATTTGACGATTTCCTCTGTAACCATCCGAATGATCCGGACGTTTTTCTCTAAAAGGTCATCCCGGCTCATCCCCGGCTTGCGGGCAAGCCCGGCGGTTATGATGATTACGTCTGACTGGGCGGTATCAGCATAGTCATCAGTGCCGACAATATTCCCTGCATATCCACATAAAGGGTATGTCTGGAAGAGATCCAGTGCCTTTCCATGGGGAAGACCTGCTACTACGTCCAATAGTACTATGGTGTCTGCAATAGATCTGCATACAGCCCACTGGGCAGCGGCTGTTCCCACTGCCCCTGCACCTATGATACTCAGTTTCTTTTTCCGGTTATCTTTTTTCATAGCCATATATTGCCAGTATAGTGCCTTTGTCAGGTTGCTCCTCCACTCACTCAAGCACTATTAATAGTTACTTCCATTTATTCTAATCTTAAAAAACTGTTTCTTTGGGCCAGAGATCATACGTTGCATCCTTCTATTTCTCCTGCAGATTCTTTGATAGCGCAACGCAAAAGATAGTCCCTTTCTCTGCTCCCGGCTCTGCCCAGACCCTTCCCCCATGCCTCTCTGCCACATCTTTCACAATGGCAAGGCCCAAACCAGCACCTGCGACCCCGCTGGAGGTCTTCTCCCGCTGATAGACCCGGAAAATCTTTTCATATTGATCCTTTTTAATTCCAACACCATCATCGCCCACTGAAAGGATATGAAAGTTTTCATCTTCTTTGTAGCCGATCGTGATTTCGCTTAAGTTATCTCCGCCATACTTGAGCGCATTATCCAAAAGATTGCGCAGGACCCTGGTGATTGAAAGCCTGTCTGCCTTTATTATATGATCTTTTTTAGGCTTTATCCAATTAATATGGCGGCTTTCCAAAACAGAAGAAAACTCCTCCTCTAACTCACCTAATATCCCCCCAATTCTGATATCTTCAATATTTAAAGGCGCAACCTTTGCCTGTACATATATATTTATTTTTTCAACAAGGGTTACTATTTGTTCAGATGTCTTTTGAATCTTCTCACAATAATCTCTGCCCTTATCATTCAAAATGTGACCATATTTTTTGTTGAGGAGTTTGGAGATTCCATGGATTGCAATAGCAGGGCCTTTGAGATCATGGGAGATCGAGTAAGCGAAAAACTCGATCATGTTCTTTTTCTCAAGTAGTTTATCTTTCTTTTTTAGAATATTTTCATAAAGCCCTGCGTTTTTTACTGCTACGGATATTTGATTTCCTATTACCTCAAGAAGGTCTATCATTTCTTGATCAAGCTTAATCAGCTTACCGGACGCCATGTTCATAACACCCACAACCTCACCAACGGCAATGAGGGGAACGCATATGATGATCTTAAAACCCTTACTTGTGAGCAGGGCGGCCCTTTCCTTATCCTCAAGCTCAGAAACGTGTTGAGCAATGAAAGAACGTGTCCTGGCGGCCTTTCCTGTGAAACCTTCTGTTATCCCAACATGTTCAAGACCCCCCGGGTCGGTTCCCCGGAATGCCGCCAGGTTCAAGTGACGACCACTCTTGTCCATCAAGTAGATCCTGCAGGCATCAAATTCGAAATGTTCGAGCATTTTAAATGCCGCCCCATTCAAAACATCATCGAGTTTCAACAACGACGCCAGAAAGTTGCTGATGTCCAATATGACAGAAAGCTCCTTGTTTCTTTCTGTCAAATCGGTTTTGCTGAAATCTATTGAGATATATTTTTTATCCCGTAACATCGGTAGTCTCTCTTATAAAAATGGAAAAAATTAAGGCCCTGGCTTCATTGTCCAGGTGGTTCCCTCGGGTCCGTCCTGAAGAGCTATCCCCTTGGCTCCGAGCTCATCCCTGATCCTGTCTGCACTATCCCAATCTTTTTCCTCTCTGGCCCTGGTCCGCTCCTCAACAACCTTCAACACATCGGATTCTGTCATCCCAAGAAGGCCCAGCGCCTCAAGATTCCTCTTTCTAAGATATGCATCAGGGTCTTGATTGAGCAACCCCAGCACCCTGGCGGCATCCTGGATTGCTTCTGCTCCGAATTTCAAAGGTTCTATGTAAAGGGCCGAGGGCCTCTTTTCGGCTTCTTGGCCAAGGCGATTTAAGGCCCTAACACCATCAAAGAGGTACCCAAGGGCCTGCGCGGTATTGAAGTCATCATCCATGGCCTGGTCAAATCGATCTTTCAGATGATTAAGTGTGTCTATTGTCTTTCCGGCCTCATCAGTGATAGGCCGTTGTTTCTTTATTGGTTTTTCAGACAGATGCCTTGCCTCGGAAAGGGCCATATAGCATCGATCAAGTGCGGAGGTCGTCTCGGTCAGGGCCTCAGGGCTGTAATCAAGAGGACTGCGGTAATGCTTGGACAGAAGAAAGAGCCTCAGGACCTCCGGATGATATTTTCCCAGGATCTCCTGGATAGTTACAAAATTTCCCAGGGACTTTGACATCTTCTCGCTGTGGATCGTTACAAAGCCATTGTGCATCCAGAAACGGACAAAGGTCTTTCCTGTTGCCGCCTCGGATTGGGCACGCTCGTTTTCGTGGTGTGGGAATATAAGATCCAGGCCACCGCCATGAATATCCAGGGTCGGCCCCAGATACTTCATGCTCATGGCTGAACATTCTATATGCCATCCCGGCCTGCCTGGTCCCCATGGACTGTCCCATTTGGGCTCACCGGGTTTTGCAGCCTTCCATAGCGCAAAATCCATGGGATCTTTTTTCTGTTCTCCAACAGCTATCCTGGCTCCGGCCCGCATTTCTTCTACATTTCTCATAGATAGGGCCCCGTAGCCGGGAAAACTGCGTATAGAGAAGTAAACGTCACCTCCTGAAGTATAGGCATGGCCTTTGTCTATCAATGTCTCTATGAGTTCTATGATTTCCTGAATGTGCTCGGTTGCCCTCGGTTCTTTGGTAGCACGGAGCACACCCAGTGCATCCGTGTCCTGATAGAAGTGCTTTATCTCTCTTTCTGCAAGGGCCTCAGGGGAAATTCCTTCCTCAATGGCCCTGTTGATGATTTTATCATCAATGTCAGTAAAATTCCTTATAAAATTTACCTCAAATCCTCTGTGTCTGAGGTGCCGGAGCACTGCGTCAAAGACTACGGCTGAACGGGCATGCCCAATGTGACAGCGGTCATAGGCCGTTATGCCGCATACATACATGCGCACATATCCTGAAGTCAGGGGCTTAAAGGCCTCTTTCTCCCGGGTAAATGTATTGTAGATTTTTATAGTCATGATGATTAAATAGCGGCTGCATTAAATTTCAGGCAATCAAGCAGAGGATTTCAAGTCGGATTCAACCCACAAAAATGATATAAAGTAATATATTGATTTTAATTTTTCAATTAGGGATTGAGGAATTGAACGCTTTTTTTGGATATTAGTTCGAAAATCCTTGAATCTCTCAATTCCTGAATTTATTATGTTAATTTAATAGTATAGGAATTTCCATTTAAGAAGCATGTTTTTTTGATGTTTTGAGGATTTAGGGGCTATAATACTTATCTGGGAGACTATAGGAACAATGTTTTTTTTACAGT
>CAZPBZ010000106.1:0-5382 GCA_964584765.1 uncultured Thermodesulfobacteriaceae bacterium | reverse complement strand
GGCACCTGGTAATTGTGAGCAAGAATGATAGCGTTTTTCTCCTGTGCCAATGCACGGATTTCTCCAGCTAAACTTTCATTGGACATTTTGTTCTCCTGGCGTTAGTCCTTAGAATCATCTGTACGGTAGATTTCCACACCTGGAGGTGGAACAAACCGGAAAAGATCGTTTGAAAGGCCTTTATTGACCTTGACATTGCTGAATACAAGATGTGTTCTGCCACCTAACTGGTCTTCCAGCCACATCTCCTTTACCAAATGGGTATCAGAATCTACGACAATCCATATAGTGCATACCTGCGGTACCGGATTCCTTGGGATAAGTTTCAACATCCACTTGGCATCTGGTTGGCCTTCTACAGGATGCTCTACTATGAAATAACGCTTGAGATCACCTTTTCCAAAAAAAAAGGCCTTGCTTATCTCAGTTGAAAGTAATTGATCCCTGGGAACCACCATTACCTGATTGGCCTCCTTCTCATACACATATACCTCTTTCCCGCTGGTTACAATAAGCTGCGGTTCCGGCTGACTGTATTCCCAACGCATCTGGTGCGGACGACTGAAATAGACCTTTCCTTTTGCCTTGAGACCCTCTGAAGAACCGGAAGCAAACGTCTCCTGCTCGAAGTTAGACGTAATATCAGTGGTGGTTTCGTATTTTTTCTGTAACAGTAATACAAGATCTTCTCCACGTTTTGAAAGACCCTCTGCCAGGGACTTCGAAACAGGAGTAAATACCATAATTATAAGTAATAAAAAATAAAATAAACGCATATTATGCATAATAGGCCTCCATTCGACTACAAAACAATACCTTGTCCGAATATTAAAGTATTTTTTGAGGTTCATCCAGCCTTGTTTTTTCGTGTTTTCGTACCTTCGTGTTTTCGTGATGAATTTTGAGTAGTTTCTTAACCGCAGCGAGCAGGCGGTTAATTTTCATGCTCGCTGGTTCGGATTGCGTTTCCATTCACAAAATGTTATCAATTTTACATTATGATAGCCTTTGATTTGCGTTGCGACCAAGATCACATCTTTGAAGCCTGGTTTCAAGATGGGGAGGCGTTTGAGACACAGAAGGAGAGGGGTCTGTTGACTTGTCCTGTCTGTGGCAGCAATGATGTCCAGAAAATCCTCTCTGCAGTTGCAGTATGCACCAGGTCTGTCGGCAAAGACTGCGACACCTCGAAAGCGGCCTTGAATGAGTTGCTGAATAATATCTACACTGTGGTGGTAAAAAATACAGAAGACGTAGGAACGGCATTTGCGCAAGAGGCCCTCAAGATTCATTACGGTGTGGCTGAAAACCGTAACATAAGGGGTGTTGCTACATCAGAAGAAGAAAAAATTCTGAATGAAGAAGGAATTTCCTTTATAAAAATCCCAGTACTGGAAAAAACCTCTACAAAGGGTCATTGAAGCAACCATGGATATGACAAAAAAGGCTCTACTCCGTGTAGAACATGGAAGACTGGTGGAAATGGAATACCAGGTCAGGCTATCATCGGGGGAAGTGGTGGATTCCTCTGAAAAGTCAGGAGGACCGGTAACCTTTGTATGCGGAAAGGGTAATTTCCCCAAACCTGTTGAGGAAAATATTGTCGGGCTTGCTCCTGGAGAAAAAAAGGTAATATTTGTCCCTCCAAACTACACCTATGGGCGCTATGATCCCGGGAAGGTAACACTGATGGCCATTGAAAGGATTTCAGGAAAAGTGGAAGTGGGCAAGGTAGTCAAGGCCCCTGACGAATTTGGCTTAAGACAACCGGCTATGGTCAAGTCCATCTGGGAAGGCGCCATGATGCTGGACTTTAACCATCCCTTGGCCGGCAAGACCCTGCATTTTGAAGTATTTGTAAAAGACGTCCGCACTACCACAACGCAAAAGGATAATTAATCAAAAGCCCTTTCGCTTAATCTTATAACATCACACAGGACACCTTCCCCTTCCATTGATTGGGTAGAGGTAACTTCAACTTATGGAAAAAGCCCTTAAAGAAGCAGGACTCTTTGAAATATGCGAAAAGGTCATGTCCGACACTCGCTTAAGCGCTGAGGATGGAGAACTGCTCTTTTCCACTACTCATCTGACGGCCCTTGGTTATCTGGCCAACCTGGTAAGAGAAAGGCTTAACGGAAACCAGGCCTATTACATCTATAATCAGCACATAAACTATTCTAATATCTGCATAAATCTGTGTAAATTCTGTGCCTTTGGAAAGGAAAAGACCCACCCGGAGGCCTATGAAATGTCCATAGAAGAGATAGTTTCCAAAATAAGGGAGAGGCATGCCGAACCAATCACAGAGGTCCACATTGTCGGCGGCCTGCATCCGGATCTCCCTTACGGGTATTATATTGACATGCTTAAGGCCATAAAGGCTGAAAGACCTGAGATCCATATCCAGGCCTTTACCTGTGTAGAGATAGCCCATCTGGCAGCCATTTCAGGTCAGTCAATTGCCAAGACATTGGAAGGTCTTATGCAGGCTGGCCTGGGGTCCATTCCTGGAGGCGGAGCAGAGGTCTTCAGCACCAGAATACGGGAAAAGCTCTGCCCTGGTAAGCTCCCTGGGAAAGACTGGCTGGAAGTTGCTAAGACCGCCCATAGAGCAGGTCTAAGGACCAATGCCACCATGCTCTATGGACACATTGAGACAATATCTGAACGGATAGAGCATCTGCTGGCCCTGAGAGAGGCCCAGGACGAGACCGGCGGATTTTTGTGCTACATACCCCTTGCTTTTCACCCCAAGAATACAAAGCTGGAATACCTGTCATCCACAGGCGGGGTGGATGATCTTAAGAGTATTGCCGTATCACGTCTACTGCTGGACAACTTTTCACATATCAAGGCCTACTGGGTGATGCTTGGGCCAAAGGTTGCGCAGATCGCCCTGTCCTTTGGTGCGGACGATCTGGACGGAACTGTCCTGGAAGAAAAGATTACGCACATGGCTGGGGCAGACACCTCACAGGCCATGACCCGCAGTGAGATCGAACACCTTATCCGACAGGCAGGGAGAAAGCCGGTAGAGCGTGACACTCTCTACGAGCCGGTCTGAGTCTTCTTTTACCATGATCGCTCCGATAATATCAAAGGTTCGGGCCGGCAGGCGCCTTTCAGGAGATGATGCCCTTTTGCTTTATCAAGAGGCAGACCTGAATATACTGGGCCAGCTTGCTGACGAAGTAAGGCAAAGGCTGCATCCAGAACCCATTGTCACATATGTCATAGACCGGAACATTAACTATACCAATATATGCATCTCCGGTTGCAAGTTCTGCGCTTATTACTGCGCTCCGGGTGACCTTTCAGGCTATGTACTCTCCAAGAAAGAACTATCCGAGAAGTTAGAGGAGACAAAATCGCTCGGGGGTACACAGATACTGCTGCAAGGCGGGCTCCATCCTGCTCTCCCCCTTACCTTCTATGAGGAAATGCTTTCTTTTATTAAAGACAGTTTTGCAATCCATTGCCATGCCTTTTCTCCTCCTGAGATCGTTCACATTGCTAATATTTCCGGTCTATCTGTAAAAGAGGTCCTGGTAAGGCTTATCAAGGCCGGACTCGCTTCCATCCCGGGTGGCGGAGCGGAAATACTGACAGACAGGGTAAGAAAGCAGATCTCCCCAAGGAAAGCTACAACAGATGAGTGGCTGAATGTTATGGAGACTGCCCACGGATTAGGGCTTAAGACCACTGCCACCATGATGTACGGTCACGTGGAGCGACTGGAGGAAAGAATTGAACACCTTTTGCGCCTGAGAGACCTTCAAGACCGCACCGGCGGATTTACAGCCTTTATTGCCTGGCCCTTTCAACCCAAAAATACCGCTCTTGACGTCAGGCCATCCACCGGACAGGAATACTTGAGACTGCTTTCCATCTCCAGGATTGTACTTGACAACTTCCCTAATCTTCAGGCCTCATGGGTCACACAAGGTCCAAAAGTAGCCCAGATTGCCCTGTTTTTTGGGGCAAATGACTTTGGCAGCACAATGATTGAGGAAAACGTGGTCGCAGCAGCCGGGGTGAGTCATCGACTCTCGGAAGCAGAAATACGTAGAATTGTAACCGGTGCCGGTTTTGAACCGCGTCAGCGCCTGATGGACTATACTTTAGTTGATGATTCCGGTAACTAAATCACCAAATTCCCTCCATCTTCACGTAGCCAGATGGGTGGTTCCTGTCTCAAGGCCTCCAATAGAAAACGGTGCAATAGCGACCTTTGAAGGAAAAATAGTAGGTGTAGGACCGGCATCGGAACTCCGCGCAAGCTATCCGGCAGAGATAAAAGACCATGGAGACTCCATACTTTGTCCTGCCCTGATAAACACCCACTCTCACCTTGAGCTCTCTCCTCTCAAGTGGCGTCTTTCTCCAAGCGGCTCCTTTGTTGACTGGGTAAGAGCGCTGATTGAGGCCCGCGACCTGATCAGGCCTGAAGAATGGGAACCGGCCATATGTCAGGCAATAAAGGAGATGCAAGAAAACGGGATAATTGCTGTTGGAGACGTGGGAAATCTGGATGTTATCCCGCTTTTTTCTTCCAGAAAAGATGGTATATGGCCTTTCAGGGGCGTCTTCTTTCAAGAACTGGTATGCCCGATACCGAATGGAGCGGAGGAAGAATTTCCTCTCAGTGCCCCTTTTGTAAACGGAAAAGTTACTGAACCCATGAATATCCCGGGGCCTTCTTTTCACTATGCCTTTTCTGCCCATGCCCCGTATTCTGTGGCACCCCAGGTCCTTAAAGCCATCAAGGCATGGGATCAGAGCCATGGCATGCCGTTTCCCATTCACGTGGCCGAATCAGAAGAAGAGATAGAGTTCCTGCAAAGTGGGCAGGGTCCCCTAAGAGAACTCTTAAAAGAAAAAGGACACTGGCCCCTGAATTATGATCTCCCCAAAGCATCTCCTGTGAGATATCTTGAAACCTTGGGGCTGCTTGATAGGCATACGGTCTGTGTCCATTGTATCCAGGTGGACCGGGATGACATCTCAATCCTGGCAAAAACAGGGGCCGGCGTTTGTCTGTGTCCCAGGAGCAATATATTCCTTGGAGTAGGTGCGGCTCCTGTGGAAGAGCTTCATGCCTTAGGCATACCATTGGCCCTTGGCACAGATAGCCTTGCAAGCAACGACCGGCTTTCAATTTTCGCCGAAATGGCAAGCCTTTCAAAGCTGGCCCCAGGTCTTCCTCCAGAAGCCATTTTCAGGGCGGGCACTTATGGTGGAGCAAGGGCTCTTGGTATCTCTGAAGAATTGGGGAGTCTGGCCAGGGGCAAAGCCGCAACATTTCTGGCAGTAGAGTCCGGTCCCATTGGTAATAAAGATGTCCTTGAGTTCCTTGTCCATGAAGGATACAAGGAATTG
>CAZPBZ010000105.1:0-5478 GCA_964584765.1 uncultured Thermodesulfobacteriaceae bacterium | reverse complement strand
GTCAATGGGCTGGAGGCCCTGTCCCTTTTTGATCACCGGGATGGTGAACCAAACCGGTCCGCTCATGCACTTTAAGCGGTTCCGGTTGATCCAGGAAAATCCTCTCGGATACTGGACCTGATCCAGGAGCACCAGTGTATCCACTTGCATGGCCTTGTGAATCAGGCCTGGCCAAGGCATAAAGGTAGGTTGGTGAGCTGCAAATCTCATTAGAGAAACCTTTTGTCTATATCAGTTCATTATCCTCGCACATTTCTTCATCGAAAACATAATGTATTGTTTTCTTCCTCAGTTATGTGAGTTTCTCATTTCTCTTCGAGCCCGTAAACCTGTCTTGGCGCAAGATACTCCGGGAATCTGTCGACAAGGGCGCGGCGGACAAGATAGCAGAAATGACATTCATCAACGTACTCTCCCTCTACGGGTTCCACGTCGTATTGCCTCGCCAACAGAGCAGGGCCTCCTTTTGTCAGCGGACCGCATATCGGGTGCGAGTCAGCATCGTATTCGAGTGCCAGCACCGAAAGCGGGCGTTGCCACATGTTGCCCATGCTTAAACCCTGGCACACGTGGATATGACCATATGTGTCTACGTGTACCCTTGAAGGGAATTGCAGATCTTCGTGTGGACATTGCGTGAGTTCATGCCAGGGTCTTCGGGGTAGCCCCGCGGTTAATTTTTCGACAGCTCTTCCTTTTAACATTGCACCACCCCCGATTACGGGGTTGCCCTTATCCTGTCCTTGGCCGGGCATCGCTTCCACAAAGGGCTTCTGGATACAAATCGGGGAAGTCGGGATGCCGAGCTTGCGTGCTGCCACTAACGCTCTCTTTGCAGGGCTGTCTTCTCTCTCCCCGTAATGGAACGAATCGTCGCTGATGCTGAGGTAAGCTACGCCGAGTTTCGCAAGAGGATGAAGCCAGAACTCAGCGTCGTCCTCAGAAATTGCACCGTACGCATTGGTAACTATCCCGACTTCGAATCCCATATCTCGGGCAATTCTGATCCCTTCCAGCATTGATGGATAAAAAAGAAAAGGTTCACCTCCTTCGAAGTATATCCATTCCACGCTGCCGATTTTTCGTGATTCATCAAGTACATTACGAATCTGAGGTAAGGTCATGGTACCTTGTGCGTGGGGTCCTGAGTATAGGAAGCAATGATCACACTCAAGATTGCACTTGTACGTTAAAAGAATGTGGATACCTGTCAACATGTCTTTTCCTTCCTCTTTTCACATAACATAAAAATCAGTGGTTGGTGCCCGCAGAGCGAAGCGGTGCGGGTAAACAGTCCACTGATACTATGATTCCATGGTAGCGAAAGTACTGGTCTATGCGGACCCGCAAGCGGGGTGGTTGTGGGGAAGGGGAGGGGGGAAAAAAACCTCCCCTTATCCGATTGGCTGCCTGTAATGAAGAAAATTTATAATTTCAAATCATTAAGTTTTTTGTTAATAAAGTTCATGTCAAACTCATCAGGATCAAATTCCCCACCAACCCATTCGAGCATAGATTCATGTTCTTCATGTTTTGGATCTTGAATTGCGTCCAAAAAATCGGAGTATCCCCAAATACCGCCGCAGTCCTCTGGAGGACATGCCTTTTCCCCTTGAATGACTATAGGTGATTCAGAAAAATCTAAAGGAAGAATTTTTTCGAGAACGATTTTGTGCTACCAACTATCACCGAAATCATATTCATAAATAAAATTGTCTTTTGGATTGGAAATGATGTCTTGTAGATAAACCTTCCGCTCATCTGTTACATCCATATCAAAATCCGGGTCTGGAATTCCGATATAAGACTTTCCAACTCTATATTGTCAAGAATTATTCCGTTTTCTAACACTTGGAAACAAGGAGCTATCAGTGTGGGGAAGGAACAGGGAGGCCACGTAATGATCTTTGAAGGAGTCCACCTCGGAGAGTTCAAAGTTTGTCATCCTGTGGACCACATCCACCACGTCCTGTCGGATGTGATTGCTCAACCCACTCATCCTGGCTCCCATCAGGGAACCATTGCCCACATACTTCACTCTTTCCGGGGCCAGGTCCGGCAAGAGTCCCACGGTCATGGCGCAGTCCAGGTCGATATAGCTGCCAAAGGCCCCGGCCAGGATTACCTGTTCCAGGTCTGTGACCTCCAGCCCAACATTGCCCAACAAGGTCATGATACCAGCGTAGATCGCCGCCTTGGCACGAATAAAGTTGTCAATGTCCGCTTCATTGATAATGATATCCGATTCCCCGCTGATCTCGTCCTTCCATGCAATGACATACTCATAGCCGCTTTTCCCATGCCTGATCCTGGGTGTATTGAGATCCCGGTTGAACTTGCCTCGCTGATCGATAATGCCGTGCTCAAACAATGTAGCAACAATGATAAGCAGGCCTGATCCGCAGATGCCCCTGGGGGACTTGTTGCCGATGGTAATATTCATGGGCTCAAAAGTCCGAGGGTTTATGGAAAAGTCCTCGATTGCGCCGGAAGAGGCACGCATGCCGTGAGTGATCCCTCCGCCCTCGAAGGCAGGCCCGGCTGAGCAAGCTGCACAGGCCAACCACTCCCTGTTTCCGATTACGATTTCGGCGTTTGTTCCGATATCTATGAACAGGGTCTGGGCATCAGTCCGGTACATGCCCGAGCCCATAATCCCTGCCACAATGTCCCCACCCACGTAACTGGAAACGGCCGGAAAGACCAGGGCTACCGCATGGCGTCCCAAATCCAATCCCAGATCATCCCTGGCCCGGGCGGGAGGGAAAAAGGTGCTGACAGGGACATAAGGTGAACGCCGGATATTATGGGGCTCTAATCCGAGGAACAGGTGTGTCATGGTAGTGTTGCCTGCCAGCGTGATCGAACTTATCTCATCACGACTTACCCCACACGAATCCAGGAGCTTCTCTATAATCCCGTTAATGGTGGAGACGACCAGGGACTGCATCAACTCGAGCCCGCCTGATTTCTCAGCGTGAATGATACGGGAGATGACGTCCTCTCCATAGCTCATCTGGGCATTGTAATCTCCGGCCTCGGCAAGTGCCCGGCCGGTATTCAGGTCCAGAAGCTGACCATATACGGTTGTAGTACCTATGTCCACGGCCAATCCGAAATTCCTGTGGGTCCAATTGCCGGCCTGGATGTTTATCACGCGGGTCCTGAAATGTCTCCTCACGGAACGCGACAGGGTCACTGTGACACGAAAATCATCCTCCCTGAGTATCCTTCTGAGCCTGCGCAGCACCTGCAACTCGACAACCATACCACGCTCGTCATATTGATCGGCAAGGCCCTTGATAAGACGGCCGGCGTCTGCGATGCTGTACGTTGGAGAGGGCCGTGAGAGCTCAAGGAACAGCTTGTCCACCGGAGTGGCGAATATGCCCTCTTCCTTTAATTGCTCTATGTCAAAGACATACATCCTGGCCTTGTGGCGGACAGGGACGGCTGTGTCCAGTACCCCGGTATCAAGCACAGACTCTTGCGGGATTCGGATAACGAGGTCGCTCTTTGTGACTGACAGACACGCCTGCCTTATGCCAGAAGCATAATCCTGCTCGGTGAGCTTTTCACTCTTTCCCCCTTCTATAGTGCCGCTTTCAAGCAAGACCCTGCATTTTCCGCACAGGCCGCTTCCGCCGCAGGACGCATTTATATGTACACCTGCCTTTCGTGCGGCCTGCGTAATGGTCTCTCCGTCTTGGACGAGAATGATCCTTCCGCTGGGAAGGAATTTCACTTTGTGCTCAGTCATAAAATAAGTCTTCTAACCCTTTCTTCTATCTCATCCCTTATCCGGCGCATAGTCTCAATCGGTTTGCCGATAGGGTCAGACACAGGCCACTCCTGATTAGGTACTCCTGGAAAAAGAGGACACGTATCTCCGCAGCCCATGGATATGATCAAGTCCGGTTTTCCATAGCGGATTCCCTCTTCAATGGATTTTGGTCTGCGAAAGGCCATATCAATCCCCTTTTCTTCCATGACCTCTACCATAAGCGGATTGACCTCTTGTGCCGGATAGCTCCCTGCACTTTCAGCTTCAATTCTGTCTCCGGCATAGTACTGTGTAAATGCGCTTGCCATCTGGCTGCGGCAGGTATTCCCGATACAGACAAAGAGGATTTTCTTTCTGTTGAGCAAGGGTATCACAAGGGCCCTTGCTTTTTCTCTCGCGTCCGTCATGGCAGTGGGGTGCTGCTTTATCTCTCCCGGCCCTTCAATCTGTCTATAAGTAAGGCTGCCTTCAAAATGCGCCCCCACTGCATCAAAAAAATACTTGGCCGTAAGACTCACACCGTCAAAGAGGTCCTTTCCTTTTGTGGCCCCAAGGGATAAAAGAAAACCATGTCGCCACTTTCTGCCCGGATCACTCAGCTTGTGTACATATTTTCTTGCCCATAGGGCCTGGGATCGATCAATAAGGGCTTTCATCTGGGCTGTAGCGCCATAGAAAAATATAGGAGTGGCCATGACAATAAGGTCTGCGCTGCGAAGCAGGGGGTAGATCTGCTGCATGTCATCATCAATGGGACAAAAGCCCTCTTTTTCGCAGGTGCCGCATTCCTGACAGGGAGTGATACTCATGCGGGCCACATCCAGGCGCTTTGTGTGAGCACCGAGACTTCCGGCCTCAGCAAGAAATGCCGAAAGGAGAATGCCGGTATTCCCCTTGATGCGAGGACTTCCCTGTAATCCTAAGACAAACATGAACAAAACTCCCGAAGCTCGTAACTCATCCAGTTAACTAACTCGAAACTTCCAAAGACGCAACGAATTGCTGATGACATCAATCATATCCAATGCTATTATAACCATATAAATGAATCTTATCCAAAAAAAGCCATGGGGCGTATATGGGGCGTATTAAGAAATTCAGTCTTGGGATCGCTGTTTTCTTTGTTGTTTATACCATCATCGGTTTTCTGATCCTGCCTCCGATAATTAAGAGCGTTGCGGTCAAAAAACTTTCAGAGGCCCTGCATCGGCCCGTGGTGATTCAGGAGATAAAACTGAACCCGTATGCGCTGTCCTTGACCATCAATGGGCTGACGGTCAAGGAACAGGAAGAGACGACGGATTTTGTGTCCTTCAACAGCCTGTACGTGAACTTGCAGGGCGCCTCGATCTTTAAACTTGCCCCTGTCATTAAGGAATTCAGGATAGAAGGACCTTTTATCAAAGTTGTCCGCAACATGGACGGGGGCTACAATTTTTCAGACCTGATCAGCTCCTCGGAACCGAGTGAGTCAACAGATGCTGAAAAATCGCCTGATTCTGCATCCGGGCCGTTCAAATTTTCTGTCTACAACATCCAGATACTCAACGGAAGTGCGGACATCCTGGATCAACCAAAAGACAAGATCCATAAAATCAGCGAACTGAATCTGGCAATTCCCTTTCTTTCCGATATCGGCAGCGATGTGAAAGTATTCGTTCAGCCGCACTTCTCGGCAATTTTTAATGACAAAC
>CAZPBZ010000104.1:0-5478 GCA_964584765.1 uncultured Thermodesulfobacteriaceae bacterium | reverse complement strand
TCTTCCAGGATTTTTGCCCACTTTTTTTCTTCTGCAGGAATTCTTTCTCCATTTCTTATTATTGTCCCTTTAGTGGGTTGAGTTATTTTGAGAACAGACTCATTGACAAAAATCCGGGCCTCAGCCCTCAAGGCAATGGCCACCGCATCACTTGGCCTTGCGTCTACAGTTAGCTCGCGGTCTCCCTGCTTGAGGGTTATCAGGGCATAGTAGGTGTTATCCTTGAGATCGGATATCTCGATCCTGGGTATCTTTATTTCCATTTTCTTTAAAAGATTTACTGAAAGATCATGGGTCATTGGCCTTGCAAATTCGATCTTTTCCATCTCTGTGGCAATGGCGGTGGCTTCCAACAGACCAATCCAGATTGGCAAGGTCCTTTCCCCGTTTTCTTCTTTCAGAATAAGTATGGGAGAGTTGGAATCAGGGTCCAAGGTTATTGCGTGTACATACATGGCAATATTTGACATGATTTCTCCGAGTTGAGCGATTAGCTGTTAGCCATTAGCGTTTAGCTTTGAAAAATGGTTTTGTAATAGCAGAAACATCCTGCTTGTCAGGGCGGCAGACCGATAATCATTAAGCTAATAGCTAACTGCTAAAGGCTAACCGCTTAACTTAAGTTCTAATAATCAATTGCAGGCAATAATTTTAATATCCTGAGCCTCTCCTTTCAAGAGATCAGAATTTTTCCCCTTAAAGAATGATAACATGCCTTGATTATTTTCACAGTAACGAATTTTCCAATAAGTTCTTGAGGCCCAGAGAAGTTTACCACATGGTTGCCTTTAGTTCTACCCCTGAGATCCTCCTGATTTTTTTTGCTGATGCCTTCCACAAGGATTTCCTCTTTTCGGCCTTCCAGAGACTTGTAGCGCACAAGCCCGATTTCTTTCTGAAGTTCAAGTACTGCTTCAAGGCGTTCTGCCTTGATTTCTTCAGGAATATGGTCATCAAACCGGGCTGCATGGGTAAGGGGTCTGGGTGAGTACTTAAAGGCAAAAATCTGATCGAATTCTACAGTCTTGAGCAGGGACATGGTGTCCTTGAAGTCTCTGTCAGTCTCACCGGGAAAGCCCACAATCAGGTCGGTAGTGAGGGTGATATCCGGGCAGAAAGACCTGAGCTTATCCACCTTTGCCAGATATTGATCCCTGGTGTAATGGCGATTCATGCGTTTTAGAACCGTGGTGGAACCTGATTGCACCGGCAGGTGCAGGTGTTCGCACAGGGTATCAAGATCCCGGAAGCATTTCATTAAATCAAGGGAAATATCTTTCGGGTGACTTGTTGTAAACCTCAGACGTTCTAAACCCGGAGTTTCAGCCACCATACGGAGAAGACCGGGAAAACTGTGGGTGGCACCTACTTTTTTGCCATAGGAGTTTACATTTTGACCCAGGAGCGTAACTTCTTTTGCCCCTTCATCCAGTATTTGCTTTATTTCAGCCAGGATATCCTCAGGTGAACGGCTGACTTCGCGTCCCCGTACATAGGGAACCACGCAAAAGGCACAGAAGTTGTCACAACCTTGCATGATAGTCACAAATGCCTGGACAGGGTTGGGCTCAGGCAGAGGGGCTGTGATCAGGGGTATCAAAAAATCATGTTTGAGTTCAGTATGCAAGACAGGTCCCATGCCGTTTTCTACGTCCTTTAGCATGTCCGGCAAACCGTAAATGCACTGTGGTCCGAATACCAGGTCAATAAATGACAGACGTTTTAAAAGACGATCACCTTCCTGCTGGGCAACACAACCTGCTATACCAATAATCAAACCGGGATTTTGTTTCTTGAACTTCTTTAAGCGGCCAACAAGGCTGTAGACCTTGTTTTCTGCCTTTTCCCTGATTGAGCAAGTGTTTATAAGGATCAGGTCCGCATTATCAGGCTCTGATGTCAGTGCATATTTCTCATGGAGGATCTGAGCTATCCTTTGGGAATCATACTCGTTCATCTGACAGCCAAAGGTGGCGAGGTAGAGCTTTTTGCGCCTTCTATTCCGGAAGCCGGTGGCATTCACATTGTCGAAATTTAATAGTTTCATTTCCGTATTAAATCATCAGTTGTTCCATTATCCAAAGCATTACATCTTGAGTCCGTACGATCAAGGCCTATGATGGATTTCAGAGATCTAAGGATAAGTAAAAGGTCGTTTACAGAGCCCTTTACTGCCCGCACCTCAACCAATCCTACACGTTGGTCAACAGTGCTGAGCACGAACATGTTATCATATCCTTCAAGAATGAAACGAAAAAAATAGACAGATGAAGGGTCTATGCGTAAGGTAAATTTCTCTAATTCAGCCATATTCAATATAATTCAGGAATTGCGAATTTATGATTTAAGGGATTAAATGCATTCAAATGAAAGCTGATTTAGATAACTTCTGCGTGATCCTTTACGAACCCCGCTATCCGGAAAATATTGGGGCTGCTGCCCGATGCTGCCGCAACATGGGAATCCCTCAGCTAATCGTTGTCCGCCCATATCGGCTTGACTTGGAAAAGATGCTTAAGATGGCCACACATGAGGCAGCAGACCTAATAGAAACAATGCTCCTTTTTGACGATCTTGAGGAAGCCTTAGGCCCATTCCAGCATGTCGCGGGCACGACGGCCCGGACCGGCCGGCAACGCTTACCTACTCACACCCCCCGGGATATAGCAGAAAAACTGATTGACCTGGGTCCCAAAAATCGTATTGCTCTCCTATTTGGCTCAGAGAAATGTGGACTAACAAACTCCCAGTTACGACTGTGCCAGTCTCTTGTTAACATACCTACAACAGCTTTTTCATCTATCAATTTGGCCCAAAGTGTTATGATATTATGCTATGAACTATTCATAGCCAAAGGCTATGAGAAAAAGGTCCAGCCAAAGCTCGCCACCACAAGGGAGCTTGAGGGCATGTATAAACATTTGAAAAAAACATTTATGGCCATTGAATTGACTAATTCTCAAAATCCGGAATACTGGGTAAATAATGCGCGACGACTCTTGGGAAGACAGGAACTCAGATCCCGGGAAACTAAAATGATCAGAGGATTCTGTCAACAGATCCTCTGGGCCATTGAGAACAAGAAACATTTTAAGCAATGAAAAAAAACGCCATAGTTCCCAAAAAGATTAAAGGGACTATCCTGGCATTTCTCTTGTGGTCAGTATTCCTGAGTCCGCTCTACGCAAAGGAGAATAACGCAGATATAGCAGATATAACAGTAATAGTTTCTTCGCAGATCAGACCTTATGTAATGGCCCTTGAGGGACTACGTTCCAGCTTCAGGCAACCCTTAACAATATACTATCTGAATTCAAATCCAGAACTCATACGCCATCATTTAAGCCAGGAATACAATGACCTGCTAATAGCCATAGGGCCGGAAGCATCTATCCTTGTTTGGTCAATGTTAAATCCTGACGATAAAAAAATTGCCCTAATGGTCCTTGATCCGCAAAAACTACTGGCAGATCCCGAACCATGCGGAGTGGATCTGAGGATACCCATTAAGGATCAGATATACCTGATAAAACAGCGGCTCGGGGAAAGAAGAAAAATTGGAATCCTTTACAATCCTGTGGAAAACAGGGAGTGGATCGAGCAAGCGCAAAAAGAAGGCGCTGATCTCGGGATCAGTGTCATACCTTTACCTGTTCACAAGAGACATGAGATCACAAAGGTTCTTTCCTCAGCATATCAAAATATAGACACTTTGTTGTTTATTCCTGATTCTACAGTAATTTCAATGGCATTACTATCACATCTGGTTAAAGACGCTCTGCTCCATGGAATTGCGGTTGTAGGCTATAACCACTTCTTCATAGAAATAGGGGCGGTTCTGGCCTTTAACATAGATTATGAAAGAGTCGGGATTCTAGGCGCCAAACTGGCAAAAGATATCCTGTCTGGTCCTCAGTGCGGCCTTTCCTCACCTCCCTTTGAGGTAGAATGGAATGAAAAGGCATGGGAGACGATTACTAAATACTCAGGCAGCGTTGGGGCATCCGGGTCTGGAGGAGAAGTGCCATGAGAGCCTTAACCTTTCAGCAGAGGTTGTTACTGGGGGTATTGCTCTTACTTGGTGCTACAACAATTACACTTGGCCTGGTTGGGGCCCACCTGGGTGAAACTTTTTTACGTATTCGTTTTGAAGACCGCATGGCTTTTCTGGCCAGATATTTAGCTCTTAACTCTGAATTGGGCGTGCTCATAGGTGATCAAAAGATGCTTGAGCGTCTGGCAAACAACCTCCTTTCAGAAAAAGACGTCGTTCAAGTCCTTGTAGAAGATGCAAAAGGTGAGATTTTGGTAAAGGTTGAATCCGGTCTTCACTCTCACTCAAAAGAGGCTGTTGCCCAAATCCAGCTTAGCCAACAGGAGGAAAACCAGGCCTTTTGGGGCTCATCAGTACAAAATCAAATAATCGGTAAAGTACACGTGGTTTACACTACCTCAGGAATCGACGAGCTGCTGGCCAAACTCAGGACAAGATACGCTTTGGCTATTCTTGGTCTGGCAGCCGTTGGGCTATTGGCCTTTTTCTTCTTCAGCCGTTCACTGGTAGCACCGTTGAAAGAACTTGTTAAGGCTTCAAGAATAGTAGCAAAAGGAGACTTAAACGCTCGTATTGAACCAGGCTCACTACCAGAGACCAACGAACTTGCTGAGGCATTTAACCACATGTTGGTCTCTCTGGCCGAGAGTCGCAAAAGCCTTGAAGAAACATACCAGGAGATGATTCAGCAAAAGGCCCTGGCCGAGGTAGGCCGCTTTGCCCTTACAGTGGCTCACGAGGTCAAAAACCCTCTGGGAATCATTAAGGGGGCCCTAGACATATTCAGAAAACAGGATGTTGATAATGAGATTAAATCCACCATGATTGAATATGTGGACGAAGAAATAAAAAGGCTAAATCGGCTCATCCAGGATTTTCTGGACTTTTCCAGACCTAGAAAACCCATATTCGAAAAAGTAGAATTAAACGTTTTGATGAAAGACTTGATACAACGGCTGAGGCTGGAATGGGAAGAAAAGGGTATTATTATTGATGCTGATATTTCCGAAGAAAAATGCCCGTCACGAGCAGATCCGGACATGCTTTCTCAAGCCCTGTTCAATGTTATCAAAAACGCCTGCGAAGCAAGTGACACTTACGGGCATGTATTGGTAAAAAGCAATTTGTCTCATGGTAATTGGATTGCTCAGATAACAGATACCGGAAAGGGGATGGATCAGAAAACGCAAAAGAGAGCACTTGAACCTTTTTATACTACTAAGGCTCAGGGTACAGGTCTGGGGCTGGCCTATGTTGCCAGAGTCATTGAGATCCATGGGGGTGAAATGAGTTTCACAGAGAATCATCCAAAGGGGACGATCTTTGAAATACGACTTGAATTGAGAGAAACGTAACTATTTGGTGATTTGGTGATTGAAGGAGATGCTAAGGGAATTATGGCTTTCATATTGATAGTTGATGAT
>CAZPBZ010000103.1:0-5505 GCA_964584765.1 uncultured Thermodesulfobacteriaceae bacterium | reverse complement strand
AAACACCCACCCTGAAATAGGATATGCCTTGTTAAAACGAATTGTAGAAGAGATGTCCGAAATCGCCGTTTCTGAAAATATTCCTGTCAAGCAAGGTCCGTTAATGCATATAATACTTGCCCCTAAAAAGGATTGACCTAAGACCCTGATGGGGTTATTAATTATTGTTTGTGAACTTGCTATAGACGAGTATGGCTTTTGAGCCATCTGCGGTTTTTCAGCAGAATAAAGGATAAATAATTATGCCAAAGATGAAGACTAGACGTGCTGCTGCCAAGCGCTTCAAAAAGACAGGAACCGGGAAGTTCATGTATAGAAAGGCAGGATCCAGCCATATTTTGACCTCCAAGACACGGAAACGCAAAAGGGTCCTGAGGAAAGACACAGAGATTTCTGAGGCAAGGGTCAAGTCAATTAAACGGATGACGCCTTTTATCTGATTGTGCTTAGTATAGATTTTGACCTAAAAGGAGCTTGAAAGAAAATGCCACGGGTTACAAGGGGCTTTAAGGCCCGTCGTCGTCGTAAGAAGATACTCAAGATGGCCAAAGGTTACAGGGGCGCCAGACGCCTCTGTTTCAAACAGGCCAAGGAGACTGTGGAAAAGGGGCTCTGCTATGCCTACAGAGACCGCAGGACTAAGAAACGCCTGTTTCGCCGCTTGTGGATAATCCGCATCAACGCGGCCTGCAGGCTGAATGGCATGTCCTATAGCCGTTTCATTGAAGGTATAACCAAGGCAGGGGTTGCTGTGGACCGGAAGATGCTTGCCGATATCGCAGTGACAGACTCCAATGCCTTTTCCTCCCTTGTAGAAACTGCAAAGAGCGCCTGATAAAGAACCGGATATATGCAGGAGCGCTTAGAGGAAATCAGGACTCAGGCCTTTGAGGCCATAGAATCAGCGTCCAGCGAGGAATATCTTGAAAATATAAGAGTCAGGGTCCTTGGCCGTAAAGGGGAGCTGACCATGGTCTTAAAGGCCATAGGGAAGCTTTCTGCTGAGGAACGCCCAAAGATCGGGCAACTGGCCAACAAGCTCAAGAAGGAGATAGATGCGTCCATCAATGCCCGGAAGGAGGCGTTAAAGGGCGTTCATATCCGCACCTTTATTCCAGGACTGGACCCTACACTTCCCGGAAGGCAGAGACGGCTTGGCAGATTGCACCCCATCACCCAGGTGATGGATGAGATCTGTTCTGTATTTGAGAGGATGGGCTTTACCGTGGCCCAGGGTCCTGAAGTAGAACTTGACTTTTACAACTTTGAGGCCCTGAATATTCCTCCTGACCACCCTGCCAGGGATATGCATGATACGTTTTATATTGACGACAAAGTCCTGCTCCGAACTCACACTTCCCCGATACAAATACACGCCATGGAAAGGCACAGGCCGCCAATGCGCGTAATTGCACCAGGCAAGGTGTACAGGTGCGACTCAGATATAACTCATACCCCGATGTTCCATCAGGTGGAAGGGCTTATGGTGGACAAGGATGTCTCCTTTGCAGGTCTCAAGGGAGTATTGACCGCCTTTGTCCAACAGATATTTGATTCGGATACCTTGGTACGCTTCAGACCGAGCTTCTTTCCGTTTACAGAGCCCAGTGCAGAAATAGACATTCAGTGCGTCATATGCAGAGGCAAGGGCTGCAGGATATGTTCCCAGACCGGCTGGCTGGAGGTGCTGGGAGCCGGCATGGTACATCCCGAGGTGTTCAGGCACGTGGGCTACGATACTGAAGAATTCAGCGGCTTTGCATTCGGCCTTGGAGTAGAACGAATCGCAATGCTCAGATTCGGTATTGACGACATCCGCCTTTTTTATGATAACGACCTGCGTTTCCTTCACCAGTTTTGATTAATAAAGTGATCTTATGCTAATCCTGACCTCCTGGCTCAAAGAGTTTGTACATTTTACAGTGCCTGTGGAGACCCTGGCAGAAGATCTTACCATGACAGGTCTTGAAGTAGAGGAGATAGAGCCTGCCTACAAAGGTCTTGCTCCGGTCGTAGTATGCTTGGTTGATGAGATCGTCCCCCATCCCCATGCATCGCATTTGCAGGTCTGCACGGTAATCGCAGGCGAGCAGAAGTGTGACGTGGTTTGCGGGGCCCCTAATGTAGAGAGGGGGCGGTTGGCGGCTCTGGCAGGGCCCGGAACCGTGTTGTCCGACGGTACGACCGTGAAATCTTCTGACATCTATGGAATACGCTCTGATGGAATGCTGTGTTCAGAGGCTGAACTTGGTATCGGCGATGATGAAACAGGAATCCTCGTACTGGAACCGGCCACAGGATGCGAGCCGGGGAAGTCCTTTGTGGATGTCCTGGGCCTGAGTGACTGGGTCCTGGATATTGCCGTTACGCCAAATCGTCCTGACTGTCTCAGCGTCCAGGGAGTCGCCAGGGAAGTATCCGCCATATACGGCATCCCCCTGACAATTACCAAATCACCAAATCACCAAATCACCAAATCACCAAATCACCAAATTCCTATTTCCATAGAAACCCCTGACCTGTGCGGCAGATATACGGCTGCCGTAATGGAAGGGATCAGGATCGGTCCTTCCCCTCACTGGATGGCTATGAGATTACAGGCCAGTGGAATCAGGCCGATAAACAATGTAGTGGATGTGACAAACTACGTACTGATCGAACGAGGACAACCGCTCCATGCCTTTGATCTGGATATGCTGACAGGACCGGCTATTGAAGTCAGGACAGCAAGGCCAGGAGAAAAGATAAAGACTATTGACGGAAAGCACAGAGAGCTCCGGCCGGATATGCTGGTCATTGCGGATGCGGAGAGGCCGGTGGCAGTGGCCGGTGTCATGGGCGGGGCTGAAACCGAGGTCAATGATAACACAAAGCGTATACTCCTTGAAAGCGCCTGGTTTTCTCCAACGCAAGTAAGAAGGACATCCAAGGCCCTTAAAACGATTACAGAGTCCTCATACCGGTTTGAGCGGGGTGTTGATCCAGAAGGAGTAATAAGTGCACTTTACAGGACAGTGGAGCTTATTGGTCAGGTAACAGGCGGCTGTCTGGTTGAAGAGATTAAGGATGTTTATCCAAGACCCTATAGACCCGGATATCTGTCTCTTCGTCCTGAGAGGGCCAACAAACTACTCGGCACAGGGCTTGAGCCCGGGCAGATAGCCCAATTCCTGGAAAGTATTGGTATTGAGCTTGACCATATTGACGGTGAAAAAATCAAAGGAATGGTGCCTACATATCGTCTTGACCTGAAAGAAGAGGTTGATCTGGTAGAAGAGATAGCCAGACTCTACGGCTTTCCCAATATACCGACTCAGGTTCCCCGGGCCGGGATTGCCACACGGGCCCCGGAACCGTCTCAAGGGCTTGTTGACAGGATAAGAAATATCCTTTCATCTCAGGGCATGACCGAGGTGATCTCATATAGTTTTATGTCACCAGAGGAAATAGAGGCACTGGGTCTGGGTAATGATCCAAGGATGCAGATGGTTAGTGTACAGAACCCCTTGAGCGATGATCAGTCAGTAATGAGGACCAGTATCATCCCCTCGCTGATGGGGATAGTAGCCAGAAACCAGGCGAGGCGGAATATGGACCTCGGTCTTTTTGAGATTGGCACTGTATTTTATGCAAAGGGAACAGGTGAACTTCCCCTTGAAGAACAGAGAATAGTTGCCCTGTGCACAGGGGCGCGCTATCCTGAATCATGGTCATGGCCGAGGGAGCAGGTAGATCTTTTTGATTTAAAAGGAGTGCTGCAAGGGTTGCTCCAGGCCCTTGGGATCTCCGGGTGGAAAACCGTGCCGGAGACACCGGATAGTCCTTTTTACCTGCCAGGCGCTTTTGCCGGCATAGTATGTGGGGAAAATTCCGTCCTGGGCAGCTTTGGGCAAATCGATCCGGATGTTTTGGAATTCTGGGATATAAACGGGCCGGTATTTGTCTTTGAACTCTCTTTTGATGTTTTAGAAACAGCCGCGTCCCAGCAGCATAAATTCACTCCCCTTGCCAGGTATCCTGCTGTGGAGAGGGATATTGCAGTAATTGTCCCGGACAGGCTTTCGGCCCAAGATCTCCTGGAATATATTTCCGAACAGGCCCCGGATTTTCTTGAAGAAGTGCGGATTTTTGATATTTACAGGGGAAAACCTGTTCCAAAAGGCTCAAAGAGCATAGGTATGCGCTTTACATACAGGGCTTTGGATCATACACTCTCAGACCGTGAGGTTTCAGAGGTCCATGATCCAATGGTCCGCTCTGTTCTTCAATCCTATAAGGCAAAGCTGAGGGACTGATGGGGGCCTTGACCAAGCGGGAAATCGCGGAGATAGTAAGCAATGAACTTGGCTATTCCGTGCGTGTCAGTCTGCAACTGGTCAATGAGATTTTCAGCCAGATCAAGGCATCACTGATCAATGGCGATCAAGTGAAGATTGTGAGGTTTGGTACTCTGCGCAGCGTGCAAAAGCCGGCACGCAGAGGGACCAGCCCTGTTAATGGAGAGCCGATTATTATTCCCGCCCAGCGTACAGTGGCTTTCCGCCCCAGCCGGTTACTTAAGAGGATCGTAAATGCCAGGAAAGGGGAAGAAATACTACCGGATAGGTGAGGTAAGTGAGCTGATCGGGGTTGAACCTCATGTGCTTCGTTACTGGGAAGGCGAATTTCGGCAAATCCGTACCCACAGGGTTGCAAAACAACGTCTTTACAGGATTGAAGATATAGATTTTATAAGGCATATAAAAACTCTCCTTTACGATCAAGGATTTACCATAGCCGGTGCCAAGAGGCAGATCGCAGAAGAACAGAAAATGAAGGATGCTGGAGACAGGACCAATAAGTTGCTCAAGGAAATCCGGCATGAACTAATTGCCATCAGAGAGATGATCGGACCAAATAATGGATGACAACCAGTATCAAGAACTCAGACGCCTCAGACAGCGAATTGATAAAATAGACGTTGAGCTTGTACGCCTGCTCCAGGAACGCCTGGAGGTGGCGGAGGAAATCGGCCGGACTAAGGCAGAATCCTCCCGGCAGCCCCTTGATCTTTCCCGCGAACGGGAAGTCATTCAGCACATTTTGAAGCAAAATGCCGGAAAATTTTCCCCTGAAGGCCTAAGGGTCATCTTCGGGGAGATCATATCTGCCTGCAGGAACGCCCAGCGGCCGGCCAAGCTGGGATATCTCGGCCCTGAGACAACCTTTACCCACATGGCAGCAGCCCGGTTCTTCGGCTATGCCCCTGAGTTTGTTCCCCTGGGGAACATTACCGAGGTATTTGAAGAAGTAGAACGCGGACGTACAGACTATGGAGTGGTGCCGGTGGAAAATTCGGTTGAGGGAACCGTAGCCCTGACCCTGGATGGGCTTTGCGATTTTAAGGTCAAGGTGTGCGGGGAGGTTTATTTGCCTATCTTCCACGACCTCATCAGTCAGAGCGGCAGAACAGACAAGATCCGCCGCATTCTTTCCCATCCCCATGCTCTGGCCCAGTGCAGGGGA
>CAZPBZ010000102.1:0-5547 GCA_964584765.1 uncultured Thermodesulfobacteriaceae bacterium | reverse complement strand
TATCACCTCCTTTATCACTAATCATAATGCCTTCAAGCGCCTTTTTGTCCTCTTCGTCAGAGGGCAAGGCGCGAGGATGTGAAAAAGTGCAATGTACTGGGAGTATAACAGGCCATTTTTTACCGACGAGCAACACGGCTAACGGTTCAGCAGGGTGATTTTTGACCATGATTTGGCGAGAGTCCTGTAATTTTCCTGGATTTCAACTGGGGGAAACCGCATCGCCGGAGCGCAGCGCAGGCGAATGCGGAGGGGTAGGAATCCCCCTGGCTGAAATTCATGGAAAATAAGGGGCAGAGCCTTATGAAATGGTCAGAAACTACCCTGCTGGACCGTTATAGTATGGGACAAACCGGGAATACTCCCTTGACAATCACCGTGAAGCAGGTCATAGAGATGGAAGTCTGTAATTTTCATTAATTTGATCGTAACTTTTTTAAAACATATTTGCCTGAAGGAAAGACAAAACATGCATCAACCTTTTGCCGGAAAACAAACTGCTGATTTAGTTCTATGGTGGTGGCTGTGGTACAGAGGAATGGTGCGCGTCTGCTCCTTTTAGGCTAAACCTTAAAGGCAAAGGCAAAAGGCCGTGGATACGCAAAGGTGTTCACGGCCTTTTTTATTTTGGCTCATGGGATTAAAATGAATTATAGGAACCCTGAACCTTTGAACATATACAAGGACAAGATATCATGATCACTCCGGATCTGACCCAGTTCAAATCGCTTGCTAAAGACGCGAATATCATACCGGTATGGAAGGAGATAGCAGTTGACTTTGATACGCCTGTATCTCTGTTTGCAAAGCTTGGAGAAAATAGTTACTCATTCCTGCTGGAGAGCCTTGAAGGCGGAGAGAAGTGGGGAAGGTACAGTTTTATCGGATTCAAGCCCTTTCTGGTCTTCGGTTGCAAGGGGAATGATATCTTCACGGAGATTGAAGGCAAGCGCAAAAATATTACCGCCGTTGATCCGCTTACTGTTCTCAGAGAAATAATGGCACGCTTTTCACCGGCAGAGGTCCCTGGCCTCCCTCGATTCTACGGAGGGGCTGTTGGATATATGGGATATGACATGGTTCGCTTCATGGAGCGTCTGCCGGAGAATCTTTCAGACTCTGCGGGGTTCAATGATGCGGTATTCATGTTTCCCGAGATCCTGCTTGTCTATGACAATATCCGCCAAACCCTTAAGATCATTGCATGTCTCCGGGTAGAACCCAAAGACAACACGGAATCTGTATATACAAGAGGGGAAAAAGCTATAAAAGACGTGATCCGTCGCATTCGACACGGATTGGATTACCCCGCCCCGCTTGCAAATCCCGTCCCTGCCACCAGCCTCAGTCCGGAGGTCCCCCAGGAGCGATTTGAGGACATTGTCCGCAGGGCAAAGGAATACATCCGGGCCGGAGACATAATCCAGGTAGTGCTTTCTCAACGGTTCTCCGGCAAAAACCTTATCCCTACATTTGACCTGTACCGTGCCCTTAGAAGGATAAATCCATCGCCTTATCTTTATTACCTGCACCTGCAAGACGAAGTGCTTATTGGTTCTTCACCTGAGATTTTGGTCAGGCTGACAGGCAATAAGATTGAAGTGAGGCCTATTGCAGGCACCAGACCAAGAGGTAAAGATCAAGAGGGGGATATACGGTTTGAAAAGGAACTTCTCGCTGACCCTAAGGAAAGGGCGGAACACCTGATGTTGCTCGACCTTGGGAGAAATGATGTCGGCAGGGTTTCCAAGATGGGGAGCGTAAAGGTTGAAGATCTGATGACTGTGGAACGCTATTCCCATGTGATGCATATTGTCACAGGTGTTACAGGGGAACTAATGGACGGAAAGGACATGTTTGACGTACTACAGGCCTGTTTTCCCGCAGGTACTGTGTCAGGCGCGCCCAAGGTCAGGGCCATGGAGATAATAGAGGAACTCGAACACGCCCGGCGGGGACCGTATGCCGGTGCTGTAGGCTACTTTGGTTTCTCAGGCAACATGGATCTGGCCATCACCATTCGCACCCTCTGCCAGAAAAAGGATATGCTTTACCTCCAGGCTGGAGCCGGTATAGTTGCTGACTCAGATCCCACTTTTGAATGGGAGGAGACCATCAGTAAGGGGCGGGCTCTCATGCGGGCCATCCACTTAGCCCATAAGGAACTGTCACAATGAAAGAGTACCTGAAGATCCTGCATATTGCGGCAGGTTGGGCTTTTCTGTCTGTATGGATAGTGGGTCTTGCAGGTTGCTTCCTTATCACTGTGCCGGTTAAAACCGCAGTCAGTGTTACTGGAACTGTGGTTAGCACAGCGGCAAAAGTAGTTGCAGCACCTGTTCGTTTGATAAGCGATTCAATAGCTGACGACTCCGACGATGAGGAAGAAAAAGCTAATGTAACAGAAACAGAGCGACACTGAGAGTAATTAACCATGCTTATAGTTATCGACAACTACGACTCCTTTACTTACAACCTGGTCCAGGCCCTGGGAATGCTGGGGGCGGATATTAAGGTTGTAAGAAATGATAAGGCCACTGTAGAGGAGATAGCTTCCTGGACACCAGACCACCTCCTTGTCTCACCCGGTCCTTGCACACCCAACGAGGCCGGCATATCCGTGGCTGCCATACGTCACTTTGCCGGAAAGATCCCGGTCCTGGGCGTGTGCCTCGGCCACCAGTCCATAGGTGTTGCCTTTGGAGGCAAGATAGTCAGGGCGGGTAGGCTTATGCACGGCAAGACATCAATGATCAAACACGATGGAAAGGGCGTATATCGCGGTCTGCCGAATCCATTCGAGGCCATGAGGTATCATTCTCTCCTTGTGGATGAGGCAACCCTTCCGGGCTGTCTCGCAGTTACGGCGTGGTCGGAGCAGGACGAGCTCATGGGCTTCAGGCACAGGGAATTTTTAGTGGAGGGAGTACAATTTCACCCGGAATCCATCATGACTCCTGAGGGGATCAATCTTCTTAGGAATTTCCTGGAAACAGGGTAGAGAGGATTAACTGAAAAAATGTTGGACGTTCATCTTTCAAAGCGCTTATGGGGGTTATAGGGATTAAAGGGGTATGGATATATTAAAAAAGGCCATTTCTGATGTTGTCAGCAGGAAAGACCTCAGCCAGGCTGAGATTTCGTCAGTTATGGAAATAATTATGGAGGGAGAGGCAACACCTGCCCAGATCGGCGCCCTCCTCACAGGCCTGAGGATGAAGGGCGAGACTGTAGATGAAATAGCCGGGGCCGCAAAGGTGATGAGGGAGAAGGCCGTGCGTATCCATGTGAATCTGTTCCATGGAGAACCGCTTGTTGACACCTGCGGGACCGGAGGCGATGGAGCCCATACCTTCAATGTGTCAACAACAGCCGCTTTTGTGGTTGCAGGGGCCGGTGTCAAGGTTGCAAAGCACGGCAACCGTTCCGTGTCCAGCAGGTCAGGGAGTGCGGATGTGCTTGAGGCCCTGGGTGTAAACCTGGCTCTATCACCGGAGGATGTGGCAAGGGCAGTGGAGACCATAGGTATGGGTTTTATGTTCGCCCCTGCCCTTCATCCAGCCATGAAATATGCCATAGGACCGAGACGGGAGATAGGCATCCGCACGATATTCAATGTCCTGGGGCCCCTTACAAACCCTGCATGGGCAAATGTGCAACTACTTGGAGTCTATGACCCCGTGCTTACAAGGCCCCTTGCAGAGGTCCTCGGGCGCCTCGGCAGTAAAAGGGCATGGGTAGTACACGGAGAAGGAGGGCTGGACGAACTCAGCCTTCTTGGCAAAAGTGTTGTGGCCCAGTGGGATAAGAATGAAGTAAAGGAATTCGTGATCAGACCGGAAGATGCAGGGCTTAAGCCATGCAAGGTCGAGGATCTGATGGGCGGAGACGCAGAAAAAAACGCCCGGATACTGAAAGACATAATCTCAGGTGAAAAGGGACCTAAGAGGGACATGGTACTCCTTAATGCCGGGGCAGCCATATATCTTGCAGACAGGGCGAAATCCCTGAAAGAAGGAGTACTCCTGGCTGCTGAAAGCATAGATTCCATGGAAGCCATGAAAAAACTTGAGGCATTAAAGGCCTTCAGTATGAGATAACACAATGAGCATCCTGGACACAATAATCGCCCACAAGAGAGCGGAATTAAAAGATAAGCATCGCAAAGGGCTTATCCCTCCAGGGCATGAAGTTTCTTCTCCGAGGGGTTTTCGAGAGGCCCTGGTTTACGATCCGGGGGTCTCGATAATTGCAGAGGTAAAGAAGGCATCTCCTTCAAAGGGGCTCTTGTGTCCAAATTTCGACCCTGTAAGCATTGCGGAAGATTACCAGGCAGGAGGGGCAATAGCTGTATCAGTCCTGACCGACGAGAAGTTCTTTCAAGGAAAGCTGGAGTTTCTTCCACAAATACGAAAGGAGATTGACCTTCCACTCCTCAGAAAAGATTTTATCATAGACCACTTTCAGGTTGAAGAGGCCAGGCTCTGGGGGGCGGATGCAGTACTCCTTATTGTAGCTGCCCTTGATGACAGCATGCTTTCAGAGCTCATGGCCCACATACGAGAAAAGGGATTGGATCCTCTGGTGGAAGTCCATAACGAACATGAGATGGAACGGGCGCTTGCTGCAAACGCTGATCTTATCGGGGTGAATAACCGCAACCTTGAGGACTTCAGTGTGTCTATTGAAACTACTTTCCGGATAAGAAAGGCACTGCCCTCGGAAATACCCTTGGTAAGCGAAAGCGGGATATCAACTCCTGATGATATAAAGAGGCTCCTTGATGCAGGGATTACTGCGGCACTCATAGGAGAGGCCCTGGTAAAGGCTGAAAATCGCATCACATCTCTTGCCGCCCTCGTTGAAGCAGGAAGGATGTAGAAATTTAGTGATTGGGTGATTTGAGTTAGTTATGGTAAGAATAAAGGTCTGCGGGCTTACTGATCCATCAGAGGCGAAAGCAGTGGCAGAGGCTGGAGCCGACGCCATAGGACTGGTCTTTGCCAAGAGTCCCAGGCAGATAGATCCGGACAGGGCCAGAGAGATTGTTCAAAATCTGCCGCCAATGGTCCAGACGGTCGGGGTCTTTGTCAATGAGTCTTCTGAAAAAATAAGGCAGATAATAGATTATTGCGGCCTGGACCTGGTGCAATTGCATGGTGAGGAAACCCCTGAGATCTGCGAACAACTTGCCCCCAGGGTCATAAAGGCATGGCGAATAAGGACAAAGGCCGATATCCAGGCTCTTTTGCCATATCAGGAAGTTGTGAAAGCCTTCCTGCTTGATGCGTGGTCCCAGAGTGCCCACGGCGGAACAGGCGAGACTTTTGACTGGTCCATAGCGATTGAGGCGAAAAAAGTCCTCTCAAGGCCCATCATTCTCGCAGGTGGCCTGAAACCGGAAAACGTTGCCCAGGCGGTAAAACAGGTCCGGCCTTGGGGAGTGGATGTAAGCTCGGGTGTAGAGAATGCCCCTGGGGAAAAAAATATAGACCTGGTAGCTGATTTCATACGCAGGGCCATGGTGGATTAGAGTCATTCAATCAT
>CAZPBZ010000101.1:0-5596 GCA_964584765.1 uncultured Thermodesulfobacteriaceae bacterium | reverse complement strand
ATATAGTTTCCCCCCTCTATACGCAGACCTATACCCTTTACTATTGCAGTAGACACCGTCTTCCTGGCTGTTGCCAGAATTCGCCCAAAGGTCTGTCTGGAAATGCCCATCCGTACAGCAGCGGCGTCCTGATCCATTCCCTCCATATCGCTCATACGCAATGCCTCAAAACCTTCAACAGTCAGAACAACTTCATCAAGACCGCGCAACGGTATGCCCCTCGGCTTGAAATAGGTCACCGCAGGCTCCTGATCAACTTTTCGCCACTTAGGGGGTCTGGCCATAATTATTCCTCCGACTCAGCTCTTCAGCACTTTTTGCAGGGCCTCAATACACCGTAAATTCTCTTTGGGGAGACCGACAGTAATCCGAATGTGGTTGGGTAAACCATATGCAGTCATTGCCCGCACAATGATTCCCTCCCTGAGCATTTTTTCATAGACCATTTTGGAATCCCTGCCGATATCTACAAGAACGAAGTTGGTCTCACTGGGCATTACCCTGCATCCTAACTTCTCAAGTTTTTCTGTGAGAAAATCCATGCCCTGCCACACGGCATCAATGGTCTTTTTAAGGTGTTGATGGTCATCCAGGGCCGCAAGGGCCCCTACCTGGGCCATAGTATTGACATTAAAAGGCTGCCGGACCCGCTCCAGATATTTAGCCACCTTTCTGTCCATCACTCCATAGCCCATCCGAAGTCCAGCCAGACCATAGGCCTTTGAAAAGGTCCGAAGGGCTATGACCCTCCTGTCCTGCTTCAAATACTCCACTGCCTTTGGAGTATGCTCAGTCCTCACGAACTCCATGTAGGCCTCATCCAGGACTACTAGTAAATGATCCGGAAGATCTTTCAGAAATGCATCGAAGTCTGCCCTGTGAATGACCGTGCCCGTAGGATTGTTGGGATTATCCAGAAAGATCAGGCGGGTTTTCGGTGTAACTGCCCGTGATATGTTCTCAAGGTCGTGACGGTACTCTGAAAGGGGAATGACTACATTGCTCCCCCCCACTGCCTGCACCATCTTGCAATATACCAGAAAGCTCGGATCACTGCTTATGGCTTCATACCCTGGTCGAATGAAAACCCTTATCAAAAAATCTATCAACTCGTTGGATCCGTTGCCAAGCACTATCTCCTCAGAAGACACTCCCAACAACCTGGCAAGCTTTTCCTTGAGGTAGTAGCCACTGCCGTCGGGATAGCGGTGCAGAGAAGATATGGCATTCCTTATGGCCTCCTGGGCCTTTGAAGACGGCCCTAATAAATTTTCATTAGAGGCAAGTTTGATAGGATCCTTTACCCCATACTCCCTTTCGAGTTCCTCAAGGGGCTTACCTGGAGGATAAGGGACAAGGCTTGTGAGATATTCCGGGACTTCAAAAGATAAAGGCTTTGATTTATTAAACATGTAATGATCCTTAATGTGAACCTATGCATTTCTGTTACCCAAACTTAACTGGTTTTCGCGGTTCTCGAATACAGCTTGTGTTCTTCCAGTCCGAGATTTGGATTAACTTCCACCCTGATTTCAACATCAAAGTTTTTTTCAAGGTTATAGAGTTCTAAGCGCTTGCGGTTAAGCAGGTATGAGACAACCTGAGGCGGAGCCTCCAGCACAAGTTGCCCCGAATTCTTTTCATGACTACCTGCCAGATGAGCACTGATTCTTCTTAAGTCTGCTATCGCAAGGGCCTCCACAGACATCACCACCCCCCTTCCATGACAGTAGGGACAGGAGCAATAACTGCCCAATTGCACAGGAGAGCGGATCTTCTGGCGCACCAGTTCAAGAACACCAAACCGTGAAATATGGGCAATTTCCGTCCTGGCACGGTCTTTTTTGAGGCATTTTCTCATGCGTTTTTCCACCTGTTGTCTGTAGGCCCTGTTACGCATATCAATAAAATCAATAACTATTATTCCCCCGAGGTCCCTGAGACGCAGTTGTCTGGCTATCTCCTCCGCAGCTTCCAAATTGGTCTTTAGTGCAGTTTCCTCAATATTTTTTTCTCTGACGTTTTTCCCGGAATTCACATCTATAGACACTAGGGCCTCGGTTGGCTCTATAACAATATGCCCTCCGGAAGGCAGGCGAACATTGGGCTGATATACTTGATCTATCAGAGTCTCAAGATCGAAGTGTGAAAAAATGGGAACATCCCCTTGGTATAAATGTACAGTAGCTACCTGCCGTGGGGCAATAATGCGAAGAAAGGCCTTTATACTATCATAGACCTCCTGCCGGTCCACCAAAATTTCATCGACATCGCTTGTGAGATAATCCCTCAGAAATCGTTTTACCAGATCCCTGTCTCTATATATCAGGGCCGGGGCCTGAGCGGACTGGGTTTTTTTTCTTAAGTTGCTCCAGAGTCGCGCCAAGTACCTGAGATCCTTCAGTATCTCTACTTTTGGAACGCCTTCAACGACTGTCCGGGCAATAAGTCCCACACCTTCCGGTAACTTGCATGCCTTTAATATCTGCTTAAGCCTTTGACGTTCCTCCTCATCCTCAATTTTTCTGGACACACCTACTTGAGCAGTACCGGGCATCAGCACCAGGTACCTCGCCGGGATTGACAGATAAGTTGTTACCGCAGAGCCTTTTATATGGGTCTCTTCCTTGACTATCTGTACAAGAATGTCCTGGTCCTTTTTTAAAAATTCATAGATACGTTTTTTGTTTTCAGCATATCCATAGTATTCGGGGTGTATATCAGCTAAGGGCAGATAGCCATTTCTGGAAAGGCCAATATCAACAAAAGCCGCATGCAGGCTTGGCTCTATTTTTACTATTCGACCTTTATAGAGGTTACCCCTGGTCTGGGTATGAGAGAATGTCTCAATATCAAAGGCCTCAAGACGTCCATTCTCCAGAAGGCCTATCCGGCATTCCTCAGGCGCCTCCATGTTGATTACAATCTGGCAATTACCGGCTTTGCTTGATTTTTTCCTTGGTTTCATATTAATTTTCGTATATTCCTAAACGCCTCAAAGGTACCGGACCGAAGCAATATTTCATAATAAATTAGCCGCCTACAGCGGGACTCTTTTGGAAATTTTTAAGCTAACAAGTTACTTTATATTGAGCGAGGGCACTGTCAAGCATGACCATTTATACTTCTTGGCAGGCCGGGAGTAAACAATTACTCTCATGTCTTGTCAAAAAATGAAAATTCATATACGTTTCAAGCTAACCAGACATGTCAGAAAAAAATAAAATACAACTGGCACTCCTGTGTGGAGGCCGCTCTGCTGAAAGAGATGTGTCCCTTGCAGGGGCACGAGAGGTAGAAAAGGCCTTTGATCCAGGCCGTTACGATATCACGCGTTATGATCCGGCCACAGATCTTGATCGACTTGTGAGAGACACACCACACCTGGATGTTGCCTTCATCCTTCTTCACGGCAGATACGGAGAAGACGGGACCATACAAGGTCTTTTGGACCTCATTGGTTTACCTTATCAAGGCTCTGGGGTCCTGGGTAGCGCCTTGGCCATGGACAAACACCTTGCCAAAGTGATTTATCAGGAGGCCGGGATACCGACTCCTCCATGGGTCCACCTCCTTCGCAGCGACAAAGTTGATACAAAACAAATCGTAAACCGCCTGGGTATTCCACTCATGGTTAAACCCTGCACTCAAGGATCAAGCGTTGGAATAAGGAAGGTAGCGGGTGAAAACAAACTTGGTCCTGCCATAAAAGAAGCATTTCAATGGGATAACAGGGTTCTGGTTGAATCCTTCATAGAGGGTCGGGAGATCACCGGAGGAATCCTGGGTCTTGAGGAGCTTTTACCACTTCCTGTGGTTGAGATCATCCCTGACTCTATCTATTCCTTCTTTGATTACGATGCAAAGTACTTACCTGGGGCCACCAAGGAAATCTGCCCGGCAGATATACCGAAGCAGGCATCCGAGAAAGCCAGGGCCCTGGCCGTTGCTGCCCACAAAGCCTTACAGCTCCGGGCCTATAGCCGCACAGATATGATCCTTGCAAACACCGATAAAATATTCGTTCTAGAAACCAACACAATTCCCGGGATGACTCCGACCAGCCTATTCCCCCAAGCCGCGGAGGCAGCGGGGATTACCTTTAGTAAACTACTTGATCAACTTATTGAGATGGCATTATCCTGAGATGTTTGCGGATGGCCGGGCTATGGGCGTCTCTCTCTCTTACGGAAAAGTATTTGAATAGGAGTTTGCTTCAGGCCCAATTGCTCGCGAAACTGGTTTGCCAGGAATCGTTTATATTGAGATGGTATAAAGTCAGGGTAGTTCGCAAACAAGAGGAATTTTGGCGGTTTTGTTGCTATCTGCGTCGTATAGTAGAGTTTCAAGTGGTGTCCTTTGGAGATGGGAGGAGTTCTTTTTGCTAATGCCTTTTGCAGGACACTGTTGACGCTGCCTGTATTAATTAACGCATTAAAATCAACATAGACATCGTCTATCAAGGGTAAAATCCGGTTGACACACTTCCCGGTGAGCGCTGAGATGTTTAGGTGGGGAGAATAAGAAATAAACCGCTTTGCCCGCTCCAGTTCTGATCTTGATTTCACTAATGACTGGTCTTGCTGGATCAGGTCCCTTTTGTTGAACAGGGTAATACATGCCCGTCCATATCTTTCTGTGTAGCCAATCAGCCGTTTATCCTGATCTGTAATTCCTTCTGAAATATCCATTACAATAAGGACAATATCACAGGCCTTAATAACATTAATGGCCTTAATAATACTGAATTTTTCTATTTTATCACTGACCCTGGCCTTTCGCCTTATGCCTGCAGTATCAGTAAACAGAATGTCCTTTCTGCCGGGTCGCTGAAGAAGTGTGTCTATGGCATCTCTTGTAGTGCCAGGCACATCGGTAACAATCATGCGAGGCTCTCCCACCAGTCTATTAAGTAAGGAGGATTTCCCTGTGTTTGGTCTGCCGATTAACGCCACTTTTATTGGCTTATCCTTGGGTTCCTGAGTTAAGCCTTCAAGGTCTGCCGGAATGTCTTTTACAGGCCGGTCCATGTGCTTGAGCACATCAACCACTCTTGTCATCAGAGCATTTATTCCCTTCCCATGTTCAGCCGAGACGGGAATGACTTCGTTCACACCTAATTCGTAAAATTCACCCAGATCGAGCTCGCGAGAAGGATTATCCACCTTGTTTATTATTATTAAATATGGTTTCTTATATGGACGTAGTATGTCGATAATTTCCCTGTCTGCCGGAGTGAGGCCTTCTTTAATATCCAGAATTATCAAAAGCAGATCAGATTCTTCTACTGCCCTTAGGCTTTGCTCATGGACAATTCGGGATATACTGTCCAGGTCAGGAGATCTGTCCATGCCGCCCGTATCTATAAGTTGCATTGTAAGATTATCCCATTTAATCTCGGCATAGCGGCGGTCTCTGGTGAGCCCGGGGGTCGAATCTACCAGTGCATCTCTTGTGCGGGTAAGCCGGTTGAGAAGTGTAGATTTCCCCACGTTTGGGCGTCCTATCAGTGCAACCTTTGGTATTATTTTTTTGTCTTTGAACTTAAAATTCATATTATTCTAATAAAATTAGGCATCCTTCATTCACCAGTTTA
>CAZPBZ010000100.1:0-5609 GCA_964584765.1 uncultured Thermodesulfobacteriaceae bacterium | reverse complement strand
GGGAAATTATGGCTGTTGGGTGTATATCTCTCTCGATAATCATCAGATTGTCCAAGCACTACAATTAAATAGTATAGGAATTTTCATTATTCAGAGTCCCGCCGCAGGCGGCTAATTTATTGAACGGCTGCTATAAGCATAGCTTCTGCCGCGACCTTATCATCGACAGATGCCTTACCTTCCATCTTCCATATAATCGATTTACGTTTTATGAGTTTTAACTCCATAATCAACTGGTCGCCAGGGACCACCTGCCTTCTAAAGCGCACCCCATCCATCCCTGCAAACACCAGCAGCTTGTCCCCAAGACCCTCTGGATCTGTATTCTTGGCAAAAATGATCCCTGTCTGTGCCATGGCCTCCAGGATAAGGACCCCAGGCATAATAGGCTCTCCAGGGAAATGACCCTGGAAGAAGGGCTCATTTATGGTGACGTTCTTGAGTGATTTGATGCCTACACCAGGTTCAATGCTCAAAACACGGTCAACCAGCAAAAAAGGATACCTGTGAGGCAACAGGGCCGATATCTCTTGTATTCGGAGTTGGCTATGCATCGTTTCCATTTTCTTTTCCTAATAATTTGTCTTCAAGTTTATCTATACGTTCTTTAAGATCACGGACTTGCTTTACCATCTCAGGAAGGCGCTTGAGAGCGCTTCCAACCCTTAAAAACAACCTGTGAGGCATTGCAGGAGACCCTGTAACCACCTCGCCTGCTGCCAGACTTTTGGTAACTCCTGATTGCGCACCTACCATGACCCGATCTCCCAGTTCTATATGACCTGCCACACCGACCTGACCTCCCAGCACCACTCCCTTACCTATACGGGTACTCCCTGCGATACCGACAAAGGCCACAAGCAATGAGTCAGCCCCTATAGACACGTTGTGGCCAACCTGTACGAGGTTATCGATCTTGGTGCCCCGGCCAATACGGGTTTCTCCCAGGGCTGCCCTGTCTATGGTGACGTTGGCACCTATCTCTACATCGTCCTCTATCACGACTATGCCGATCTGTGGAATTTTTACATGGGATTCACCACGCCTGGCATAACCGAACCCATCGCTTCCGATCACCGTCCCTGCATGTACTGCCACCCTTTTCCCCAGGCGACAGCCCTCATACACTACTACATTGGGATAAAGGGTAGTTTCGTCCTCAATACATACATCATTTCCCACATACACTCCAGGATGGAGTGTTACATATGGACCAACGCGCACCCTATCACCAATAAATACTCCGGGATATATACTGACATTCCGGTCTATTTCACAATTCGAGCCCACATGTGCCTCTGAACTCACCCCCAAAGCACTGAAGGGCTTATCCAAAAAGGCAGATGCTATTAAGGCATAGGCGAGATATGGACCTTTAACCAGAATAGAGGGACGATCCAATACATAGGGCCAGTCCTTTGGAAGTATCAAGGCCCCTGCCTTACTTTTCTCCACCTCTTCCTTATAGTGAGATCCGACGGCAAAACTTATTTCGTCCGGCCCTGCAGCCGTCAAGGCCTGAATTCCTGATACAGAAAAATCCTCTGACCCTTTCAGATCCCCTTCGATCAAAAGTGCTATTTCTCCAAGAGTCTTCATAGTCCATATTACCAAATCACTAAATCACACAATTCAAAAGCTTCCCCCCATCCTGAATTCCCAGTTGCTCGTGTCATCATCCTTCTCTTTATTTATATTGAAACCCCATTCTATGCGAAGGGGCCCCATGGGAGACAGCCACCTCACGCCAAGACCCACGGATTTGCGTAAATCTCCCAGGTCATATCCACTATCTTTTTCCCAGACGTTCCCCATATCCAAGAAGCATACGCCATTCAGACCCATATTTTTCAACAGCGGGAAAATAGTCTCAAGCTGTATAAAACCCATGTAATTACCGCCAATACGATCCCCGGTCTCTGGATCAATAGGACTTACATTACCATACTTGAAACCCCTGACAGAATCTATTCCACCAAGGAAAAATTTTTCGTAGATAGGGAGTTTTCCCCCGCTCCCCTCGGTCACATAGCCAGTTCCAGCCCTCACGTGGCCAATGATAGACTTCCAGATGGAATGGTAATAGCTGACACCGCCTTCCAGTTTCACAAAGGCGCTGTCACCGCTGAGGAGCCCCCCTGCATATTCAATTGAGATTTTGTTGTTCCAGCCGTGGGAGGGATTGTAGTAGTCATCTCTTGTGTCATAGGTGAAACCGGTACTTACAGACCTGGTAGAATGGATATCCTGTGAATCCTTTATGATTATTGATGCATAGTCAGAAACATCCGACATATCAGTATTATCCATTCTCAGCTTAATAAACGCGCTGAGATCATCGTTCAAGGGATAACCAAAACGCACTGTACCTCCTGTACTTTTCTTTGTGTAATCATTATATACCTGCTCCCAGTTGTACATTTCAACACCCAATAAAAGCTTGGTATCCATGAAGTAGGGCTCGACAAAATCCAGTGAGTATCGATTAGTCCGTGAGCCAAGTACACCCCTGAAACTCAGGGTCTGACCCTTCCCAAGGAAATTCCTCTGGCTAATCTCCCCCATGAGCATTAAATTTTCCACTGAGCTATACCCTGCCCCTATGCTGAAGGTGCCGGTTGCCCGCTCCTTGACCTCCACCTTGAGATTCATATATTCTTCGCTGCTCCCTTTGCTGGGAGCAAGATTTACATCCTCAAAGTAACCCAACCTGTTCAGCCTTTGATTACTCTTTCTGAACCCGGAAGCGCTGAAAGGCTCAAGCTCTTTGACCCTGAGTTCCCTCCTGATGACTTTATCCCTGGTCCTTGTATTTCCAACTATTTCTATTCGTTCAAACTTTACACTTGGACCTGTATTCACCAGCAACGTTATGTTTACGAGCTTTTTATCCGAATCCTTTTCAATCCTCGGAGTAATATCCGCATAGGCAAAACCCTCATCTGCATATATATCTATGAGCTTCAATATATCCTGCCGAAGTATCTGCTGGCTGAAAACAGACTCCTGAGTGATCTCAAGCTCGCTTAGAAGTTTCTCCTTGTCCTTGAAAAAGTCCTGCTCTATATCTACCCGACCTACTCCATAACGACTTCCCTCTTCTATGGGAATCGTGATATAGAGCCAGGCATCTTCCCTCCGGACCGCAGGACGGCCCACTTTGGCATCCACATAACCCCGATTATGGTAATATGCGGCAATCCTTCCGAGATCTCTCTCCAGGGCATCCTGCTTTAGGACAGCCTGGTCCCCCTTAAACAGGGCCACGATATTGCTCCAGGAAGGAATCCAGAGAGGTTTTTTCTCAGAGGTCTCCAACAATTCTTTTAATTCCTTATCAGAAAAAGCCTGGTTACCCTGGAACTCAATGGCCTTGATGCGGACCGGCTCTCCTTCCGTAATCTCAAATACCACATCGGCTGCCTGCCCTGACACCGGTTCCACCGAGGCCAGAATACTGGTTCCAACATAGCCCTTTTCCATATATAGGGCCTTGATCTTCTCGGTATTTTCCTGAAGGGTCTTTTCCTGAATAATAGTATATGGCTTAAGATCTATGATCTCGCGTATCTTTTCCTCTGAAATTTCTTTATTGCCGGACAATTTGATTTTCTGCATGGCAGGCTTTTCTTTCACAATAAAGGTCACGATGCGACCTGAAGGACTCTCAGTGGCATCCACCTGCACGTCATTGAAGAAATCCATCTTATATATGCTCTTAATATCAGAGGCGATAATCTCAGGATCGAAAAGATCGCCGGCCTTGGTCTTAGCGGACTGAAGGATTGCATCGGTATCCACCCTCCTGTTACCACTGGCACATACCTCCGCCACCAGGTAAGGGGCAGCCAGGACCTTTACCATCCCGGCTTCCATCTGATCCAGAAGAATACTCATCTCGCGCCGGTCCCCTTTGGCAAAAAGAAACTTTGGCTCACCAGCAGCATCCTCCAGGTCAACGAGCCTTAAATTCAGGCCCAACCATTCTCCAAGGCAGCTAATACTCCCATAAAACACAAACTGAACCTGTTTGGCCTTTCCAGCTTTAATAACATCATCCAAAGACTTTGGTGGTTTGTCTTTTGATAAAAGCACTGTATATCCACGAGATTCAAGGCGCTTGGAAAGTCCTTCCCTTACCTCATCTGCCAGACATGACTTGTCTTTTGGTCCATAATAAGCCAATGATGTCCCGAGAATGGTTACCGATGGAAGAGAAATGCTCCCCATGGTACTGGAGACCAGAATAAATTGAAAAGACAGAGACAAAACCAGACATACGGCAAACAAATAAAATGATCTGTATATTCTATATATAAAGACTATCAGTCTTCGTAGGACATTAGAGGTTTCCATTTATTATTTTCCATATATAAAATTAAATTATCACCATTAAGATATATGCCCAACACCAAAACCCTTAAGTTCAGAGGCATTAAGCTCAACGGCCCGGCCCTGCGCCAACCCGATACATCGGTCCATACGGCTTGCCAAGGCCAAATTATGGGTAACAACTACCACGGTTGTGCCGTATCGTCTATTTAAGGTAAAAATTAATTCCGCGGCCTTCTCTCCAGTCCTTTCGTCAAGATTTCCAGTAGGTTCGTCAGCAAGGAGCAACCTGGGTTTTCTTACCATGGCCCTTGCCAGGGCTACTCGCTGCTGCTCACCACCTGAGAGCTGACCAACGCGGTGATCAAATCTCTTTTCAAGACCAATTTCAGCCAGTATATCCTTTGCCATTTCCCTGGCCTTGGGCCTGGATTCCCCAGCCACAAAACACGGCATCATAACATTCTCAAGGGCGGAAAACTCCGGCAACAGGTGATGAAACTGAAAGACAAACCCCAGTTCTTCATTACGAAACCTGGAGAGTTTAGTATCATTCCAGGAAAACACATCCTCTCCAAAGTGGAGAACCTTACCGCTGGTAGGGCAATCCAGAGTGCCCAGTATGTGAAGAAAGGTGGTCTTCCCAACCCCTGAAGCCCCAACTACTCCAACAATTTCACCAGAATAAATCGAACACTTGAGATCCTTCAGCACCTCCACCTTGAGTCCGTTGTTTGTAAAGACCTTTCTAAGGCCATCAATTTCTAAAACCAAGGTTTTGTTGCTCGACCTAAGAGGAGACAAAGAGTCTCTTGCACCTGCAGACTCTAACAGAGTTTTTTGAGCTTCAGCCATATTATAGAATGAAATAAGTTAAAAAAGTGATCCCATTGATAACAAATAAGACTATCTCAATCAAGTAAAGAGGTACATGTAAATTGACCTTGGCCAGGACAGCACTATCTGGGGATTCCCAGTAAACACAATAGCCCAGTCAGAGAGCGGCTATGAAAAAACCGTCCAGGCCATTTCCATTATGGCCCATCAAGAACTGATACTTGAACCCGGAGAGGAGTGGCAACAAGGAATCACTTGGCAGGTGAAGACAGCAGCCCTGAAGAGCACTTTTTATCCAGGTTGAGCTATATCTAAATTGAGCGATTAGCTATTAGCCTTTTCAAAGCTAAACGCTAATGGCTAACAGCTAATCACTCAACCAAGGATATAGTTTCCCCCCTCTATACGCAGACCTATACCCTTTACTATTGCAGTAGACA
>CAZPBZ010000099.1:0-5668 GCA_964584765.1 uncultured Thermodesulfobacteriaceae bacterium | reverse complement strand
TATCACGTGAGTGATGTCGTCCACATCAAGTCCTCGCGCCGCCACATCGGTGGCGACCAGCACCTGGAAACGGCCCTGTTTGAAGCCGGCCAGCGCCTTGGTACGCACGGCCTGGCTCTTGTTGCCGTGGATGGCAGTGCCGTGAATGCCCGCTGCACCCAGCTTTTTCACCACCCGGTTGGCGGTGTGCTTCATCTGGGTGAAAATAAGGGCCTTATTGATCTTGGGGTCGCTCAAAAGGGAGACCAGCAGGGAATCCTTGTTCTTTTTCCCCACGAAGAGCACCTTCTGGGCGATACTCTCCACCGCGGGCTTGTCGGGCGTGATGGTCACCAGCACCGGGTTGCGGACCATGGTGTGGGCCAGCTTCATCATTTTCGGGGCCATGGTGGCCGAGAAGAACAGTGTCTGGCGCTCAGCCGGAATTTGAGACAACACCCTCCTGATATCAGGAATGAAGCCCATGTCGAGCATCCGGTCCACCTCATCGAGAATGAAGACCTCCACCTCATTCAGGTGGATGAATCCCTGCTGCATCAGGTCGAGCAGCCGACCTGGAGTTGCCACGAGGATATCGACCCCACGGTTCATGGCCACGACCTGGCGGGACTGGTTGACCCCGCCGAAAACCACGGTATGGCTCAGGCGCAGGAAGCGTCCATAAGTCTGAATGCTCTCCCCGATCTGCGCCGCGAGTTCGCGGGTGGGGGCGAGAATGAGGGCCCGGGGGGTTCCTTTCCGGGGCCGTCGGGCATTGCCGGAAAGCCTTTGCAGGAGAGGCAGGGCAAAGGCGGCTGTCTTGCCGGTGCCGGTCTGAGCACAGCCCAGCAGGTCCCGTCCTTCCATCAGGTGCGGAATGCACTGCTCCTGGATGGGCGTGGGGGTGACGTATCCCTCCGCGGCCACGGCCCGCTGAATCTCAGGAATCAGGGAGCCAAAGGCACCTTTCGGAAGCTGGGGCTGCGGTTGCGGGGTAAAATGGCCGGTGCGCGCGAACGGCGCGCGTGCGTGTTCTTTCATGTTTTTCCTGGTCCGGGGTTATACAAATCTCTACCCGCCGGACGCGTGGAAAAGAAAGGACCGCAATGATCGCGGCAATCGGACATCCCTGCTTAAAAGGCCGGGATGCACGGTATGAACTGATAAGAAATCGCTTTTGGCCTGTACGGATACAAGCCCAGCGAAACCGTCGAGAGAGAAAATCCTCGAAAAAAGTATAATACTGGGATGGGGCCGGGAACGCAAGCATAAAGATAGACGCTGGGATTTTTTTATTTTGATTTAACAGTAAAGATGTCCGGCACACCAGTCTTTGCGGAAAAAGGTGTACTAAAATAACAAATTATCACCTCACCTAAAGCAATTATTTGTTATTTCATTTTATTAATTTGTATGGCAGAATTCAGAGGTCTGCGGATTATGGGCTTCTTTAGAATCAAGGACCATGGAGGTAAAAGATGAGCCAATACAAAATACATCCCATTGTGATGGGAACAAAGATCTTTGACAAAGGTATGATGACCTATCAACATGGCTATGGACAACCTTATACCATACCTATCTATTGCTGGTATCTGGAGGGCGGTGACCGGAAGGTCCTGGTAGATACAGGAGAGATGAGTCCACTGCAATCTGAGGACAGGGAAAAATCCATTGGAGGAAAGATCTATAAATTTGAGGAAGGACTAAGTCTCTGGGGTCTGACCCCTGAATCTATCGACATCGTTATCCATACCCATTTACACAACGACCACTGCGAAAACGATTACAAGTGCACTAACGCCACATTCTATGTACATGAGAAAGAACTGGAGCGGGTACACAATCCCCACCCCCTGGATTTCCGATATCTGGAAGATTATATCCTGGACGTGGAAGAAGCCGGGCAGATCAAAACGGTAACCGGAGGTGAGGAAATCCTTCCTGGCATCCGTGTCATCCATACACCGGCTCATACGGAAGGAGGGTTAACTGTACTGATAGATACATCTCAGGGGCGGGCGGCCATAACGGGATTCTGTGTAATCATGGAAAACTTCTATCCCCCAAAGGAGATAACAGCAATGGAGATGGATGTTATCCCGCCCGGGACCCATGTCAATGCATACGAGGCATATGACATAATGCTAAAAGTTAGAGATATGGCCGGAATACTGCTCCCGCTTCATGAACCTGAATTTGCCTCTATTGATACAATCCCGGATGCCACGAGATTGCTTCGCTAACGCTCGCAATGACAACTTTTCAATCATCCATTTCAGTGATTACGCGTGCAGAAATTGAAACAACGTCCATGACAGGATATTTTCAGCAAGATACCCTATCGATTTTTCTCCATTTGAGTTAAGATTATTTTGTCATCTAATTGCTGGAACAATTTCACCAGGAGGACAGTATGTCTGACCCAACCAGGAAGGATAAAGAAAAGGCAGTAGATATAGCCATTGCCCAAATACAAAAACAGTTTGGGAAGGGATCTGTAATGAGGCTCGGGGACCGAGGCGGTGTTGAAGATATTGCTGCAATTCCAACAGGCTCCATTGCGATTGACCTGGCAACCGGTGTTGGAGGCATAGCTCGAGGCAGGATAATTGAAATATTCGGTCCGGAGTCTTCAGGAAAGACCACCCTGGCCCTGCACATGATTGCCGAAGCCCAGAAGCAGGGTGGCATAGCTGCCTTTGTAGATGCGGAACACGCCATGGACCCGGTCTACGCCGGTAAGCTTGGCGTAAATACCGACGACCTCCTGATCTCTCAGCCGGACTATGGTGAGCAGGCTCTGGAGATTGTCGATGCCCTGGTGCGTAGCGGAGCAATAGATATCATAGTAGTGGATTCTGTGGCTGCCCTGGTCCCAAAGGCGGAGATAGAAGGGGAAATGGGAGATCAACATATGGGCCTCCAGGCCCGGTTGATGTCTCAGGCCATGAGGAAGCTCACAGCCAATATCAATCGCACCAAGACGGCACTGGTCTTTATCAATCAGATCCGTATGAAAATAGGGGTGATGTTCGGCAGCCCTGAAACAACAACCGGTGGGAATGCCCTCAAGTTTTATTCAACAATGCGGATGGACATAAGGCGTATAGCTTCTCTTAAGGAAGGGGCGGATATTATCGGGAACCGGACCAGAGTAAAGATTGTCAAGAACAAAATAGCTCCTCCATTCAAGACAGCCGAGTTTGATATATACTACGGAGAAGGAATTTCCAGAGAAGGCTCTCTGATAGATCTGGCCACGGCAGTGGATATCATTGAAAAAAGTGGGGCATGGTATTCATACGATGGAGAAAGACTTGGGCAAGGCCGTGAAAACGTACGGGCCTTCCTGAAAGCCCACCTGGATATTGCTGACCGAATAGAACAGCAGGTGAGGGAGACATACGACCTTAAAAGGCCCAAGGTCCAGGAGCAGGTCGAGGAACTGCCTGATTTTTGCCAAGATAATTGAACCGCTAATCGACGCGAATCGACACAACAGTCGGGAAATAAGGAATGGTTTTTATCTTCGTGCCCTTTGTGGTAAATAATCTGAACATGAAAGGCTCTGTCCATGAAGAAGTTATCAGGTGCCCAGATTCGCAGCCTCTTTTTAGATTTTTTTTCAAAAAATAGCAGTGAGATAGTCCCAAGTTCTCCACTGATCCCGGCAGAAGATCCTTCACTTCTTTTTACTAATTCCGGTATGGTCCAGTTCAAGAAGGTATTTCTTGGAGAGGAGACCAGGTCTTATGTACGTGCGGCCTCTTGTCAGAAATGCGTGAGGGCCGGGGGCAAACACAACGATCTTGAAAATGTTGGATACACTGCCCGTCACCATACTTTTTTTGAAATGCTGGGAAATTTTTCCTTTGGAGACTACTTCAAAAGAGAGGCTATTTCCTTTGCCTGGGAGTTTCTTACAAAAGAAATTGAACTGCCTGTAGAAAAGCTGTGGGTCACGGTATTCCAGGACGATGACGAAGCGGCGGAATTATGGCCGGAGATAACCGGAATTTCCCCTGATCGTGTGGTCTGTCTCGGAGAAGAAGACAACTTCTGGGCCATGGGGGATACCGGGCCCTGTGGACCCTGCTCGGAGATACTCATCGACCAGGGATCAGATGTTGGCTGTGGCAGGCCGGACTGCAAAGTGGGCTGTGACTGCGATCGCTTTCTTGAACTCTGGAACCTGGTGTTTATGCAGTTCTTCCGGGATGAATCCGGTAAACTGAGCCCTCTTCCGAATCCGTGCATTGATACCGGCCTGGGGCTTGAGCGCATGGCCGCTATATGCCAGGGGAAAGAAAGCAATTACGATACTGACATCTTCGCAGGCCTGTTAGCGCGTATAGAAGAGCTGTCAGGCCGGACCTATGGCCATGACAAGCAATCAGACGTGGCCATGAAGGTCATAGCTGATCATGCCAGGGCCGGCGCCTTTCTTGTTGCGGATGGACTCATCCCTTCCAATGAGGGGAGAGGATATGTGTTAAGGCGCATTATCCGCAGAGCAGTCCGATACGGAAAGGTCATAGGGCTTCAGGACCCCTTCATAAGCTCAGTGGCTGACGTCGTTATCAAAGAGATGGGAGAAACCTATCCGGAGTTGAAAAAGGCCAAGGCCTTTCTGGGGAAGGTCATAGACCATGAGGAGTCCCGCTTTGCAGAGACACTGGAATTCGGACTCCGCCTCCTCGACGAGGAGATAGCCATCCTCAGAAAGGAACAGAAGACCCAAATCCCTGGGGATTTTGCTTTCAAGCTTTATGACACTTACGGCTTACCTGTGGATATACTCATTGATGTGGCCAAGGAAGAGGATATGGGGCTTGACCGGGCCGGTTATGAACATGCCCGGTCAGAGCAGAGGGAGCGGTCAAAAAAAGCCCGTCATGACGTGGTTACTGAAGAATTGCCGGAGGTATACAGGGAGCTGCTGAATTCAAATCTGGGTAACAAATTCGTAGGTTATGACAACACATCTCACAAATCAAAGCTCCTCGCCCTTGTAAAACAGGGCCGGCCTGTCCAAAAAGTCTCTGCCGGCTGGTGCGGAGAACTTGTTGCTGCGGAGACACCATTTTATGCAGAGTCAGGCGGTCAGGTAGACGACAGGGGTTGGGTGGAAGGGCCTTCAGGCAGGGCCGAAGTAATAGATACCTTCCACAGGGGAGACCTCATAATACACAGTATAGAGGTAAAATACGGAGACCTGGAATCAGGAGATTCCATAAATCTTGAGGTATCAGAGGACCTTAGAAAAAATACGGCCCGCAATCATACCGCCACCCACCTTCTCCACGCTGCCCTCAGAAAAGTCCTTGGAGAACACGTTAAACAGGCAGGTTCCATGGTAGCCCCTGACAGGCTGCGTTTTGACTTTACCCACTTCTCAGCCTTAACACCGGATGAGATCAGACAGGTTGAAGACCTGGTAAATGAACAGATCAGAGAAGATAGAGAAGTCAAAACAGAGATTCTCTCCTATAAAGAGGCAATGGCCCGTGAGGCAATGGCCCTGTTCGGGGAAAAGTACGGAGAGATTGTGCGCCTGGTGAGTATTCCGGATTTCAGCGTGGAACTCTGTGGCGGCACCCATATTTCTCATACAGGGCAAATAGGTCTTCTCAAGATCATTAGCGAATCCAGTGTGGCCTCCGGAATGCGGAGGCTTGAGGCCTGT
>CAZPBZ010000098.1:2709-5668 GCA_964584765.1 uncultured Thermodesulfobacteriaceae bacterium | reverse complement strand
TGCTTGGCAGAGGAACAGGTGGAAGCCCTGGTTTCCAGATTCAAAGAAGCGGGAATTCTGTAATGCTTAAGGTTGACACAGAAAAGTGTACCGGATGTGGTGAATGTGAAGAGTCATGCACTTTTGAGGCTATTTTTGTAGAAGATGATGTGGCCGTTGTTGATCAGGATGCCTGCACCCTGTGCGGTATCTGCGTGGATGGCTGCCCTGAAGGGGCATTAGAGCTCCACGTGGAGAAAGGTCTGCTTGCGACAGACTTAAGCTCTTGGAAAGGGATATGGGTGGTTGCAGAGTGCAGGAGCGGGGTCCTTGCCCCTGTGACACTTGAACTCCTTGCGAAGTCTATGGAGCTTGCAGGCGAGCTTGACACAGAAGTTACCGCAGTGCTCATGGGACATGAAATTGAATCCAAAGCACAGGAATTGATATTATATGGGGCGGATAGGGTGCTGGTTGTTGACCACCCTGAGCTTGCAACATTCACCGACGAGGTTTATGGGAACATACTTGCAGATCTTGCCAAGAAAGAAAACCCCGAAATTATTTTAGCCGGTGCAACGGCCATGGGGCGTTCCTATATACCAAGGGTCGCCACGATCCTTGAGACAGGACTTACTGCTGACTGTACAGGACTTGATATCAGGGCAGAGGACAGGGCGTTGCTCCAGACCAGGCCGGCCTTTGGGGGAAATCTCCTTGCAACTATTGTGTGTCCCGGGCATCGGCCCCAAATGGCCACTGTCAGGCCCCATGTCATGAGAGCCAATGTCCCTGATCCTGATCGGAAAGGCGAGGTGATCCGCATCTTTCCCGGGGAAGATCTGCTGAGTCATCGGGTCCGAGTCCTTGAGTCTGTGAAGGAGCAGGCAGAAGGTCCCAATCTTAGTGAAGCGGATGTAATTGTGACAGCAGGAAGGGGATTTGAACAGGAAAAGAACGTGGATCTGGCTAGGGAGTTGGCCGATTTGCTCGGAGGTGCGGTTGGAGCCACAAGGGCAGCCGTAGATGCGGGGTGGCTACCCGGCCGCACCCAAATTGGTCAAACAGGTGTTACCGTGTCTCCCAAGCTTTATATGGCTTGCGGGGTATCAGGGGCCATACAGCATATAGTTGGAATGCAGGGGTCAGAGATCATAGTGGCAATAAATAAAGACGCTGAAGCCCCTATTTTTGACGTGACTACTTACGGCCTGGTTGGGGACGTCAAGGAGATACTACCTCTTCTTATCCAGAGAATTCAAAAAGAGCGGGGACTATAATATGTCGTGTGAACAGAAACTTAAAGGGAAAATAGCAGTAGTAACCGGGGGATCCAGGGGAATAGGCCGGGTCATATGCCTTAAACTTGCTCGCCTCGGGGCCCATATCTTTGTAAACGATGTCTGTGATCAGACAATTGCCAAAAGTATCTTAGATGAGATTGCAGGGGCCGGAGGCGCCGGCAGCTTCCTGCCCTTTGATGTCGCAGATACTGAAGCAAGTTCTAAGGCCCTTAAATCGGTCATCAAAGACCATGGCGGGGTCCACATACTGGTTAATAATGCAGGCATTACCCGGGACAGCTTACTTGCCCGAATGAAGGCAAAGGATTGGGATCTGGTGATGTCTGTGAACCTGAAAGGGGCATTTAATTGTACCCAGGCAGTCATTATGGCTATGATCAAGCAGAGGTGGGGCCGAATTATCAGTATAGGCTCGGTAGTAGGTTCTATGGGGAACCCGGGCCAGGCCAACTATGCTGCATCCAAGGCCGGCTTAGAGGGATTTACAAAGTCAGTGGCCAGGGAGACAGCATCAAGGGGGATTACTGCAAATGTTGTGGCCCCTGGCTTTATTGAAACAGGTATGACTGCTGGATTGCCGGAAAAAATAAAGGAACAGCTATTGAGCCAGATTCCTGCGGGCCGAATGGGAAGTCCTGAGGATGTGGCTGATGCAGTGGTTTTTTTGGCCTCGGAGGAGGCATCATATATTACCGGACAAGTGCTCCATGTAAATGGGGGATTGATCTGCGATTAAAATTTCACTGTTGACTATGTCTAATTCTTTTGGACCAACAGGATATAGGGAGGATAAAAATGAGTATAGATACCAAGATGATTGATATCATTGCAAGCCAGCTTAGCGTTGCCAAGGAAAAGGTGGTGCCGAAGGCATCCTTTGTGGATGACCTTGGAGCGGATTCTTTGGATCTTGTGGAGCTGGTCATGGCCATGGAAGAGGAATTTGATATGGAAATAGCGGATGAAGATGCGGAAAAGATGCAAACGGTCCAGGACGCTATTGACTTTGTCAAAGAACATGGAGAAAAGTGAAACACAAAAGGCACTGGTAATTAAAGGTCGACATTATATATTGTCATGACAAACCAAAACCAGAACCGGAGGGTAGCAGTAACAGGTCTCGGTCTTCTTTGCCCCGTGGGTATCGGGGTTGATGCCGGCTGGGCGAATCTGATAGCCGGAAAGTCCGGCATAGGTCCTGTTACTCGTTTTGATATAAAAGGCTATCCTTCCCAGATCGCCGGAGAGGTGAAGGGCTTTGAACCGGTTGATTTCATGCCGGAGAAGCTGGTTAAACGGATAGATCCTTTTGTAAGACTGGGTGTGGCTGCGGCCCGATTGGCCATTGAAGAAGCAGACCTTAAGATCCCGGAGGACAAGGCCTCAAGAGTTGGTGTTATTACCGGATGTGGCCTTGGCGGGCTGGGATCAATTGAGTACTTCAGGGATGTTCTTGTGAATAAGGGCCCCAAACGCGTGAGTCCGTTCTTTATTCCCATGGCCATACCCAACATGGCCTCCGGCCAGATCTCAATAATGTGCGGAGCAAAAGGTCCCAATACTGTAGTATGTACTGCCTGCGCGGCAGGTAGCCACGCCATCGGAGACGCCTTTAAGACAATACAGAGAGGGGCGGCCGATGTGATGATATGCGGTGGCACCGAATCAGTGATCAC
>CAZPBZ010000098.1:0-2609 GCA_964584765.1 uncultured Thermodesulfobacteriaceae bacterium | reverse complement strand
ACTCCACTCAATGATCTGTGTGAAACAAGGGCCATAAAGACGGTCTTCAAGGACAGGGCAAAGGAGATACCAGTGAGCTCCACCAAATCCATGACCGGGCACCTGTTGGGAGGTACCGGGGGAGTTGAGGCGATCTTTTGCGTAAAGACCATTGAAGACGGGATTATCCCTCCAACCATCAACTATGAGACCCCGGACCCGGAATGCGACCTTGACTATGTGCCAAATAAGGCAAGGAGCCAGTCCGTTGATGTGGTTATGTCCAATTCCTTTGGGTTTGGCGGAACCAATGCCGTACTGATCTTCAGCAAGTACCAGTAAGACACATATCTAGTGTCTGAACGAAAAGGCCGTTCAGACACAATTTTGAAGATTTAACCGTTCACACTCCTTGGCAGGGAATAAATAATTACATGAAGATAGCTATCGGTTCGGATCACGGTGGATTTGAACTAAAAGAAAAAATACGCAGTTTACTTATAGGACTTGGACATGATGTGCGGGATCTGGGCTGCTACTCTCCGGATTCGGTCGACTATCCGATACAGGGCCGTGAGGTTGCAAAGTCCGTGGCATCCGGTCAGTGTGAAAGGGGTGTCCTGGTCTGTGGAACCGGCATAGGCATGTCCATAGTCGCCAATCGCATACCAGGTGTCAGAGCTACCCTATGCCATGATCTTTTCACTGCCAGGATGAGCCGTGAACACAATGATTCAAACATACTCTGCATGGGTGGAAGGGTAATAGATCACGGGCTTGCCGAAGAGATGGTCAAGGTGTGGCTTATGACTCCTTTCAAAGGCGGACGTCATAGTTGCAGGATCAATATGATTGACTCATTGGAGTAAGAAAATGATTCATTTGAAGCACACTGATCCCGAAGTCTTTCAAGCCTTCAGGGCCGAAATAAAACGGCAGACAGAGCAGCTTGAGATGATAGCCTCGGAAAACTTTGTAAGCGAGGCGGTCATGCAGGCAGAGGGCAGTGTCTTCATGAACAAGTACGCCGAAGGCTACCCTGGGGGAAGATACTATGGCGGATGCGAGAACATGGACGTGGTGGAGAAGCTTGCCATTGACCGCCTGAACCAGCTATTCGGGTCAGAGTATGCCAACGTACAGCCCCACTCAGGTACTCAGGCAAACATGGCAGTATATTTTGCCGTTCTCAACCCGGGTGACTCCATCCTGTCCATGGATTTGGCACACGGAGGACATCTCTCCCATGGTTTGCCAGCGAGCTTTTCAGGACGGTTTTTCAAGATAGCTCATTACGGCGTAAGCCGGGAGACCGAAGTCATAGATTATGACCATGTTGCAGAAATTGCCGGAAAACACCATCCTAAGCTCATTATTGCCGGAGCAAGCGCCTATCCCCGCATCCTGGATTTTGCGTTCTTCAGAAGGATAGCCGACGAAGTTGGGGCCTATCTCATGGTGGACATGGCCCATATAGCCGGACTCGTGGCATCAGGTATTCATCCGTCCCCAGTCCCATTTGCAGACTTTATTACCTCCACGACCCACAAAACTTTAAGAGGTCCTAGAGGCGGAATCATATTAGCAATGGAGAAGTATTCCCGATCCTTGAACAGCCAGATCTTCCCTGGCATTCAGGGAGGTCCTTTGATGCACGTAATCGCCGCAAAGGCCGTAGCCTTTAAAGAGGCCCTGAAAGACGATTTTAAAATATACCAGCAGCAGATTGTTTCAAACGCAAAGACCCTTGCAAAGACCTTGCAAGACCGAGGATTTCGTCTGGTCTCAGGGGGCACGGACAATCACCTGTTACTTGTGGATCTTTCAGACAAGGGCCTTACAGGAGCAAAGGCAGAAGAGATACTGGAGCGGTCCGGTATCACGGTAAATAAAAATACTATTCCCTTTGATACCCGGTCCCCGAGTGTTACCAGTGGTATCCGGATCGGGACCCCTGGAGTAACTACGAGAGGGCTCAAAGAACAAGAGATGGAAGAAGTGGGTGACTATATCTCAGAACTCTTGAACCAACCTGAAGACGATAAGTTGATCGGAGATATTAAAATGAAGATCCGGTCCCTGTGTAAGAGGTTTCCGCTATATTCCGAGCGTATGGCACGATATGATATTGGCTGATTTACCTACCCCTTGTCTGATTAATGAATTATAAGATATGGAAAAAGATATCAAAAATACCAGGCCGTCCTGGGACGCCTACTTCATGTCCATTGCCCACTTGGTTGCCCAGAGGTCCACGTGCCTGCGTCGCAAGGTAGGAGCAATTCTTGTAAAAAATCGTCGTATCCTGGCAACAGGCTATAATGGAGCGCCAAGTGGCTTGAGGCACTGTCTTGAAATAGGTTGCCTGAGGGAAAAACTCAAGGTACCTTCGGGTGAGAGGCATGAGCTCTGCAGAGGGCTCCACGCTGAACAGAATGTAATTATTCAAGCTGCACACCATGGGATTTCCGTAGCCAATTCGATTTTGTACTGTACTAATCTGCCCTGTGTTATATGCACAAAGATGCTGATAAATGCCGGCATCCGGTCTATCTATTACGCAAAAGGCTATGCAGATCCCATGTCCCGTGATATGTTGGCAGAGGCCGGAATAGATCTTATAGAATTCC
>CAZPBZ010000097.1:0-5687 GCA_964584765.1 uncultured Thermodesulfobacteriaceae bacterium | reverse complement strand
CATAGTTATGAGAGAGGGAGAGTACACCTTTTTAAATCTGGTAAAATGTATTGAAAATGCAGATTATGAACATGTTGAAGATATTGATGGAATCTGTTTCAGGAAAGAAGGTAAGATACTAAGGACTGAAGATGCCGCATTTATTCAAAATATTGATGAGTTGCCAAATCCGGCGAAATATTTCGAATATCAGCATGTAATCTCGTCCAGGGGTTGTCCGTGGAATTGTACATTTTGCGGATCACCCCGATTTTGGAAACGCAAAGTCAGGTTTCACTCTCCGGAATACTTTGTGGAGCAACTGGAACTGCTCTACAAAAAAGGAATAAATTTCTTTTATGTCTCAGATGATACCTTTACGCTCAAAGGGGATCGGGTGATTGAGATATGTAAAAAAATCCTGGAAAGGGGCCTCAATATCACCTGGTTTGCTATCTCGCGAGTAAACTATGTGAATGAAGATGTATTATACTGGATGAGAAAGGCCGGCTGCATTCAAATCAGCTACGGCGTGGAAAGTGGTTCTGAAAAGATCAGGAATTGCCTGAATAAAAATATTAAGACCCATGATATTAAAAAGGCCTTTGAGCTGACTACTAAATACGGGATCCTTGCACGCGCCTATTTCATCTATGGCTCCCCTGGAGAAAGCTGGGCAACCATTCAGAAGACAATAGATCTGATGCATGGAATCAGACCAATGAGTACTATTTTTTATATCCTTGACCTGTTTCCAGGCACAGCGCTTTACTCGGATTTCAAGAAAAAATTCAAGGTCTCGGACAATATCTGGCTGCAGCAAATAGAAGATATCATGTATTTTGAAACTGATCCCCGTCTGTCCAAGGATACGATATTGGCCTTCGGCGAAAAACTGAGAAGGGAATACTATGGAAATCTTCATCGTTATGTGGATTCCATTGAACTTATAGATAAAAAAGACCTCTACGAACTGCATTCAGGTTTTTGCTCAAGACTGGGGATGACTTTCAGCCACGGGGACTACGCCAAGATCGACGCCGTCAAGGAAAAAGATAAAACCGCTGAAAAGCTTTTCAAAAGGGCATTGGGTTATTACCCTGACCATCGGGCTTATCTGGGATTGGGCATCATCAAACAAAAAAACAGTGCCTTTGATGAATCTATCAGGATTTTATCAGAAGGCATTAAATGTTTCCCGGGCAGTGAGCCTTTGAATACGTGCCTGGGAATCAGCTATATGAACTTAGGACAATATAGCAAGGCGCTTTCATGCCTTCTGAAATTCCCGGACTCAAGAGAAACGGTTCCTTATATTGCAAGCTGTTACAAGGCATTGGGTGATTCTGAAAAAGAATCCGCCTTCCTTGAAAAACTCCGTAATATTGAGTTACTGTAGTCACATGCTCCAAAAAAACTTTCCCAGATTAGTCATCGCGGGCCTTAAAGGCGGAGCAGGAAAAACTGTAGCCGCTTTAGGACTGGTTCGGGCCTGGCAAAAACAGGGCCTTCAAGTAGTTCCTTTTAAAAAGGGCCCTGATTATATTGATGCCGGCTGGCTCTCACAGGCAGCCAAAAGGCCCTGCTACAACCTGGACCCTTTCCTTATGTCCAGGGAAATCATCCGCAAGTCCTTTGCCTTCAGGGCAAAAGACGCTGATATCAGTGTAATAGAAGGTAATCGTGGTCTCTTTGACGGCGTAGATGAGTCCGGTTCAAGTAGCACGGCAGAACTTGCCAAGTGGATAGATGCCCCTGTTGTCTTGGTTTTGGACTGCACCAAAATGACAAGGACAGCCGCGGCCCTTGTCCTGGGCTGTCAGGGGCTTGATCTGGAACTTCGTATTGAGGGAGTGATACTCAACCATGTAGCCGGATTGCGCCATGAAACAATTGTCAGGCAATCCGTGGAAAAATACACAGGCATTTCCGTGCTCGGTGCCCTGCCAAGGATGAAGGGTGATCCTATCCCCATGCGCCATCTTGGTGTAACTCCGTGGGAAGAACACCCTGAGGCCGCCAAAGCCCTGGACAGGCTGGGCCGAATGGTGACAGAATCAGTGGATATCCATGCATTAACAAAGATCGCTGATCAGAGTGGGGAATGGAAGTTTGGCAGTATGGATGCCGTGGAATTATTTCCTGGTGCAGAAGAAATCCCTTCGTCACATACACCCCTTGTAGGAGTGCTCCGGGATGGGGCCTTTCAATTCTATTACCCTGAAAACCTTGAAGCCCTGGAGAAAGCCGGGGCAAAACTCATATTCCTGAATTCCCTTCAAAGTGGCGGATTGCCGGAACTCGATGCACTATATATAGGAGGGGGGTTCCCTGAAACACAGGCTGCCCGCCTCTCAGCTAATGAAGCCATGAGAAAAGATCTCTATCAGGCTATACATCAAGGACTTCCTGTCTATGCAGAGTGCGGAGGCCTGATGTATCTGGGCAGGCAACTTGTCTGGCAAGGGCGGACCTATCCTATGGCAGGGGCCCTCGGTTGGGATTTTGTTGTCGGTGAAAAGCCGGTCGGCCATGGTTACAGCGCACTGGAAGTTGTCTCCCAAAACCCCTTTTATGATATAGGCACAATATTGCGGGGCCATGAATTTCATTACTCCAGGCCTATCCTGGCGGACAAAGGAAATTCAGGAAAACTAAGCTGCCGTGTAGTAAGGGGGCATGGCTTTGACGGACAACTTGAAGGAATAGTGTTTAAAAATATCTTTGGAACCTATACCCACATCCACGCCCTTGAGCGCCCTGAATGGGCCACCCGCCTGGTTAAGATCGCTGTTGAATATAAGGATGACAAATATTTCATAAAAACGGGGTTGACAAAAAGATCGTCCATCGTCTATATGAACGACCAAGTAATAAAATAATAAGACATGTGGGTTTATTGACTATCATAAAAGGAGGAAGTTATGTTTGAGGTCACCATTGATTATGATAAGTGCCAAGGCGACGAGGAGTGCGTGGGCAACTGTCCGTCTGAAGTGTATGACTGGGACGAAGAGAACCAGAGGCCGATAATCGCCAGAATGGAAGACTGTTTGGGCTGTGAGACCTGCGTAGAGGTCTGTGAAGTAGGCGCCATTACTGTTGAGGAAGTCTAGCGCTAATTAAACATCAAATTTTATTAGACGAAAAAGGGATAGCCAATGGCTATCCCTTTTTGGGATAGTGATTGAGCAGGCACGGGGGCCTGCTCCTACATATTGTCTTTCCCTTTGGCAAGGACGAGACGCGCTGCCTCTGCATCCTTTGTGATCTGTCCGGCCAGTTCCTTTGGCCCGGCGAATTTCTTTTCATCCCTCAATCGCTGTATAAAATCCAATTTAATCGGATGGCCGTAGATATCTTTTTCAAAGTCGAATATATGGACCTCGGCCCCAAGATCCTGTCCGCCAAAGGTGGGATTGTACCCGATATTCATCACACCTCCATAGCACTGGTCTTGATGGATAACCTGAACTACATAGACCCCCGGTTTGGGGCATAAGTCCTCCTTGTCAATGCGCAGGTTTGCTGTGGGAAAGCCTACGACCGGACCGCCTCGACGTATTCCTTCCTGTACGATTCCATGAATCTGGTAATACCTTCCAAGAAGGAGCCGGACCTTTTTCATCTCGCCCCGGGTCACGTATTCCCTGACATTAGTGCTGCTGGCTACCATGCCTTCCACAGAAACAGGCGAAATAACATGTACCCTAAATCCAAGCTTGGATCCCATGGCCTGGAGTAAAGATATGTTTCCCTGCCGGCCCTTGCCAAAGGCATAATCGTAACCCACGACCAGGTCCTCCATCCCTATAGTCTGGTGAAGTATTTTATTGACAAAATCGTGGGCAGAAGTGCCTGCAAGCTCTTTGGTAAAGGGTAAGCAGATCAGGTGTTCAATGCCGGCCTCAGCTATCAGCTCCACCTTATGGTCCATTGTTGAAATGAGTTTTGGTGGATTTTGAGGCCTTAAGACCTTCATGGGATGAGGCTCAAAGGTAAGGGCTACCGTGTCCCCGTTTCTTGGCCCTGCAAGCTCCACTACCCGGCGGAAAAGGGCCTGATGCCCCAGATGTACTCCGTCAAAGTTACCTATGGTCAGTGCAGGCCGATGAAATGGTTTTTTAATTTCGTGCAGGCCTTTATAGACCTTCATTTCAAGTCTTCTTCAGTTGATGGTCGCAGTCTCTGCTCAAGACATTCATTCCCTATTTGGTCAGACACTACAATGACCCCTTGACAAGTGCAAGCACTGTCTATTTAATGACTTTCGCTCAGCCGGAGTGGCGGAATTGGTAGACGCGCTAGATTCAGGGTCTAGTGGACATTATATCCGTGGGAGTTCGAATCTCCCCTTCGGCACCACCTAATTAGTGTCTGAACGGAAAAGCGGTTCAGACACAATTTTGAATTCTAAATTTTGATTTTTGAATTTAGGATTGCTGATTTTTGAGCGAAATTACTTCCCGGTCTTTCCGTTTATCTTTTGACGCAGCACTCCTGAAGGCCGGAAAGTCACGACTCTTCGAGAAGCAAGGATCATATCCTCTCCTGTGTGTGGGTTTCTGCCACGCCTGGATCTCTTATCCTTGACAGAAAATTTACCAAAACCGCTAATAAGAACGTTCTCTCCTGCCTCAAGACGATCTTTAATGATCTTGAGCAAGCTCTCTACAGCTTGAGCAGACTCTATTTTGGTCAGTTTTTTACTTCTATATATACGACTTACAAGATCTGCCTTAGTTAAGGTCATATTGAGACACCCTCCTCTCCAAAAACACCAAAAAATCTCAGGGGAGCTGTTACAAATCCCAAAACATTAATATATTAAAGAAAAAAATCCATTAAGTCAAGAGGATAAGCGTACCCAAAAAAGATATCTCCAAAATTCTTTTATTGCGTATCGTTCAAGCAATCAACCATAGCCCTCAAGTCATCAAGAGGTATTTGCCCTGGAGCGGCCTCATGACCCCTGGCTGGAGACGCATAGGTCAGATAAGCCCCCAGCGCCAGGCAGGCCAGCCTGCTCATCTTTCCCAAAACCCCCATACAGAAGGCTATTAAAGGGAAGCCCTCATCCAGGGCCTTAAAATACAGCGAAAAAACTTTCAAGACATCCTGTGGACCCTCAGCCATGGTGACTATCTTCCCAATGTCTGCCCCGGCACGCCTTTCCGAATCAAATACGTCGATCAGTTTTTCCTTCTCGGGAGTGCAAGAAAAATCATGATAGGAAATGATGAGCTTTGCCCTGGTTTTACGAACCTTTTTTACTATAGCATCCCTTAAGGCCGGATCTGTTCTTAGTTCAATATCAACATAATCTGCCCCTGCGGATATGGCCTTTTCCAAAAGGCTGATTCGCTCCTCTTCTGAACCTGAAAAAAGACCTCCTTCTGCTGAGGATCTATTAGTAAAAATAAAGGGGCAGGGGCGGTCTTTTATTAAACTCGCAAAATCTAGAGATTCCAAATCCATCAGAGCATCCAGGCGGATTTCCGCCATATCGGCTTTTGCCGCCACCTGTTGCAGACTCTTCAGCAGGACATCAAAAGTAGGTTCAGCAAGGGAGACACAGATCATGCGAGATAATCACCAAATCATTAAATCACTAAATAAAATATGGGTCATTACGGGGATCGATTCCCTCCAAATAGCCGGCAATGGCCCTATCGTATTTATTTGTTGTAATAAAGACCTTTCTGGCC
>CAZPBZ010000096.1:0-5732 GCA_964584765.1 uncultured Thermodesulfobacteriaceae bacterium | reverse complement strand
TCAGGTGTAATACGCAGGCCCCGCAACCGGCACACATCTCGGCCCACTCGCCGCTGCTCAGATTGGCGCCGTAAAATGATGTATTAAGGGCAGGCAACACATTGACGTCAGGGCAACGGTCTGCGATAAAATTTACACCAACCCCGCAGGCCATTGAAAGCACTGCGTCGTACTTTTTTCCATCTTCCTCCAGCGGCTCCAAATACTCCGGATCGCACTGTCTAACATAAGTTTCTTCATCAATCTCTATTGGTTTTCCAGCCTTCTTTCTCCCGAGGCGTAGCGCAGAGGCGAGAACACCTACCTCCTTATCACCGCCGGTAGAACACACTGCCACGCAACCTCTGCATCCAAGGACGAGCAGTTTTTCTATCCCGGAGATCATCTCCAGGATTTCATCCAAAGGCTTTTGTTCAGCAATTATCATAGTTATATTTCTCCCGACCTATGTACTATGCAGTTGCTCTAATTTTGAGATTCGTGTTGTCATCTCCCTGACCGCCTCCACAATGGGCTGGGTCTCACCACAGTGAACAAAGAACATCTCAATCCGGCCCGGATCAATATCCAGTTCCTTGAGGAGCTTTTTTGTATAACCAACTCTTCTTTCGGCCCTCCTGCTGCCGGACAGGTTATGACATTCATCTGCACGGCAACCTGCCACAAATACTGCCTCAGCCCCTTGTTCAAAGGCATCTAACAGCGCACGTACTTCAATACGACCGGTACATGGCAGCTTCTTTACATCCAGACTTTCCGGAATAAGACCTGCCTCCCTCAAGGTATCAGTTGCAACACTGGCCGTGTAATTACAGCAAAAGGCCGTGATCTTTCCGATTTGGTGACTGTTATTCATCTGTTTGCTCATCTATTCACCCTGTCACCCATTCACTCAGCTTACTCAGTCCTCTCTGTTCAAGTGATGGGGCCAGGGTAATGGCCCTAGCAGGGCACTCCATGACGCATATACCACAGGCTTTGCAAAGTTCCGGTTCAATATGCGCGTGGCCGGTATCAGCTATATAGGGCGCGCCAAAGGGACAGAACCTGACGCACGTGAGGCATGCCACGCATTTTTCAGGATCTACTTTCGCCAGGAGCCCCAAATTTGCCAGACGCTCCTGATCTATCAGTCCTTGTTTGAGGGCCTCATCCCGCAGGGCCTCAATCACATCGCTGCAACGGACTCCCTGGGGACAAACATCTACGCAGTTCTGACACTGGGAACAGGCCCAGATCATATCCGAACTCAAGAGCTGTTTTTCAAGCCCAAGGACCACCATGTGTATGATTTTTCTGGGATCAAATCCCGGTACTACCTTTTCCACCGGGCACACACTACTGCATGAACCACATGCATAACATTGGGCCAGGGAAGAGCATCCTTTCAAATTGGACAGTTCTGACACAAATGAATTATTCAATTTCGAAGATTGTATAATCATAATTTCTGACTTCTAATTCCCAATTTCATACCAGTTAGCCCCTTTCTTTTTTACCAATTCCTTTTTGGAAAGGGTTTCGAGGATCTTGTCTATTTCATCCTTGCTTCCACCAGTTTTTTTACACAGGTCGGCGCTTTTACAGGGGCCAAGTTCTGCAAGGCAAAGCTGTATTTCCTGGGTGAGTCTTTCCCTGCGAAAAGCAGGAAGGACCTTTTTTGCCACTTCCTCTGAAATGATCTGAGGGTTGTAGTCATCCGACTTGTTCATATCTTTAGCTAATTTACCAAGAGAAGTGCGCACCTTCCGTGCTGAGGCCGCCTTGACCCCTGCCTTTAAATGCATGCGAATTATACCTTCTTCACTCTCACCTTCAGCAGTACCTAAGGGCCCCATGGACTTTATGCCTGACACATACCCTGTAATGAGCTCCACAAATCTGGGGGCTTCAGCCGCCGATGCCCACTCAAGGGCCATGCGGTCAGGATTCACTCCTGCATCTTTGAGTACTTGACGGCAGGTCTCTGCTATTATCATTGCTTCGTAATTACCAGACTGGTAATGACACTCTCCCAGGTGTCAGCCGCCGGTAAAAACGCCGTCAGCACCGCATCCAAAAGCTTCCAGGATAAACCGTACATCTATCCTGCCTGTGCACATAACCCTGATAACCCTGACATTGGGTGGATACTGGTATCGTGACACGCCTGCCGCATCGGCTGCAGCATAACAGCACCAGTGACAGAAAAAGCCCAAGATGTGCGGATTAAAATCCTCCGCGGTCATGATTTGCTCCTTTTTTTACTTTTTTCTAAATGCATTTCTCTCCTGCAAAGGCATGAATCTGGGCCATGATGGCCTCGTCCGTAAATCCGCCCATACTGATGGCAAGTGTAGGACAATGTGATGCACATATTCCACAGCCCTTACAGGATGCGGTTATGGTTTCTGCCTTGTGCCGCCTGTTTACCTTGAAAAGACGAATGGCATTAAAGGGGCAAAGGCTTTCGCAGATTCCACACCCGATACAGGCGTCTTTGTTGACTCTGGAGACTATGGGAGCAACCGCAGCCTTCCCTTTTGCCAGAGGTATGGCGGCCTTTGCTGCGGCTGCTTTTGCCTGGGCTATTGATTCATCAAGAGATTTAGGGCCATGGGCCAATCCGCAAAAATAAATGCCTTCTGAAGCCAGTTCAACCGGCCGCAGTTTCACGTGGGCCTCAAGGAAAAAACCTTCCGGAGTCAGGGGGGTCTTTAAGACTTTGGCCAGGGCCTCATTGCCCTCTGGAGCAATGCCAACGGATAGGACCACAAGGCACGCGGATATATCAATCTCATCTTTTAGGAGACGGTCAAAGACCCGGACCTTAATCTTCCGGTCCTGCTCTATTACCTCAGGTCTGCGGTCAGGCTTGTATCTTATGAATATTACGCCTTTTTTTCTGGCTTCCCGGAATAAATCTTCAGAGAAGCCATAGGTGCGCATATCTCTGTAGAGGCAATAGATTCTGAGGTTTGGTTTAATCTCTTTGAGTTTAAGCGCATTTTTAATCGCCTGAGTACAGCACAGCCGGCTGCAGTGACTCATGTCTTCCCCGCGGCTGCCCACGCACTGAATCATGACAACATTTTTTACATTCTTCAGTATGCCCTTACCCTTAGCTAACTTTGCCTCAAGTTCAAGCTGGGTAACTACCCGGTTATTCTTGCCATATTGGTAAGACTTGGGGCTGTATTCCTGACCTCCGGTGGCAATGACTATTACACCGTGATCAACAACCAGGGTCTGTTCCCCCTGAACAATGGAAGAAGTAAAGTTACCCAAAAAACCGGAAACGTCTTCCACCTGAGCCTGCAGCATTACCCGGACCCTGGGATGTCCGTCCACCCTCTTTATCAGGTCATCCAGGACTTTCGACGCCTTTTTCCCATCCATGGTCCAGACAAGCCGTCTCAGATTACCTCCCAGTTGATCGCTTCGTTCCACCAGCACGCACTCAAAGCCCTGGCCTGCGATGCTGAGTGCTGCCGTCATACCTGCTGCACCGCCTCCTATCACCAAGGCAGTAGGCGACACATCCACAGTTGTCTGTTCCAGAGGTTCCAGGAGCCCTGCCTTGGCCACTGCCATCCGGACAACGTCCTTGGCCTTTTCAGTTGCGGCCTTTGGTTCCTGTGAATGGACCCAGGAACACTGATCCCTGATGTTGGCCATCTCGATAAGTGCCGGGTTTAAACCAATTGACTTTAAGGTCTCCTGGAAAAGGGGTTCATGGGTGCGGGGGGAACAGGCAGCAATGACGACACGGTTAAGCCGATTTTCCTTTATTTTATTTGCTATGCCCTTCAGGGCATCCTGAGAACAGGAGTAGAGGGTGTCCTTGCAAAACACCACGCCCGGTAGCGTACCTGCATAATCTCTGACCGCATTAACATCCACAACACCGGCAATATTGGACCCGCAGTGACAGATAAATACACCGATCTGCGGCTCTTCAGACCCAATGGTCTTATCCTCTTCAGGATATGATATAGTAACAGTGCGGGTATTCCGGACTTCTGACAGGAGTTCCGAAGCCATGGCTGCCACACCGGAGGCCTGGGTGACACTCTCGGGAATATCCTTAGGTCCCTGAAAGGCCCCTGCCACATAGACCCCGTCACGGCTTGCAACAATGGGTGAATCCACGGATGTCTTACAGAATCCATAGTGATTAAGCTCTATCCCGGCAATCTTCGCAATTGCCTTTGCGTCCTTCGGGGCATTAAGTCCTTCTGAGAGGACCACCATATCAAATAGTTCTGAACAAGACTTTCCATCATCTGTCGTCCAGGTAAGGGCAAGCTGTCCGTCTACCTGGTCTACCCTGGGAATCCTGGCCCTTATGACCCTGAGCCCGTACTTGGTCTCAGCCCGCTCCCTTGCGGCATCAAAGCCTTTACCCTGGGACCGGACATCCATGAAGAACATGGCAATATCCAGATCCGCATTGTGTTCTCTTGCAACAGAGGCCTCTTTTATGGCGTACATGCAGCAGACAGAAGAGCAGTAACCGTTTCCGCATGTCTCGTCCCTGGAGCCCACGCACTGGAGAAATGCGATTTTCTTAAGAGGCTTCTTGTCAGAAAGGCGGACTATGTGACCCTCTGTCGGCCCAGATGCGCAGGTCAATCGTTCAAACTCCATGCTTGTGACCACGTCGAGGAAACGTCCATAACCGTACTTTTCCAGAACAGATTGATCTATCCTGCCAAAACCCGGGGCCAGGACCACAGCTCCGATGTCCAGGCTCAGCTTCCTGGGTTTCTGGCTGAAATCTATAGCCTGGGCCGTGCATGTCTGTGTACAGAGATTACAGGTCTCATAGTTTACTCTCAGGCAGGCCTTGGGATCTATGTAGTAGCTGGATGGAATGGCCTGGACATAGTCTATGTGAGGTGCACGGCTTATACTCAGCCTTTCATTGTACAGATCAACAATCGGCCTGGGGCAATACATTGTACACGTACCACAGGCCGTACACTTGTCCTCGTCTATGAAACGCGGCTCCTGATGCACTCCAGCCGTGAACTGTCCCGGTCCTCCCTCCAGGGTTTCCAGCCTGGCATTTGTCAGGATCTCTATGTTAGGAGACCGACCGGCCTCAACCAACTTCGGTGCCAGTATTCACAACGAGCAGTCATTGGTAGGGAAGGTCTTGTCCAACTGGGCCATTGCCCCACCGATAGAGGCCTTTTTTTCCACCAGGTATACGTAGTAACCCAGGTCGGCAAGATCCAAAGTTGTTTGTACCCCTGCGATCCCGCCGCCCAGCACCATAACCGCACCGGATTTTTTAGTTTTGCCTTCAGGCATTTGCTTTTCCCAATTTTTAACTTTTAACTCTTAACTAAAACCATAGACATCCTTGATGATCATCAAACCTATCCGCTAATTGATCATTATGTCAAGATCAAGGGCGGAATCAATAGCTGATTATGCTGAAAATATCCCATCTGCTGCTGTAATTGTTCACCCTCACCCGGCGTCGGCAGACTTTTTCGAGTTTCAAAGCTAAGCAGCTACGCAAGGCCTGCCATCTCTATCAGTTAGAATAGCTTTCACTCATTGGCTCCTTGAAGAACTGCATTAATAACGAATTGACTTAAATGGCCGCATAAGACTTTTATGGGAAACTTCAGTCCCGCGGCACGGCCATCATACGTTCAACAGCCTTGAGGGCCTTCAAACGAATCGGTTCGGGTACAATAATCACTGGCCCTTCTGTCTGAAGGGCCAGCAACACCTCC
>CAZPBZ010000095.1:0-5802 GCA_964584765.1 uncultured Thermodesulfobacteriaceae bacterium | reverse complement strand
GTCAGAGGCCATATTTGCAGGTTCTATAACAAAGACCAGGATATTTAAGGACGTCCGCCCTGATCTCAGGGCAATAAACCTATGGCGATGCCTGGGCAACAGGCTGGATGACGGAATATTGAGGTCCATTGCTGCGGAGCTTGAGCAAGAAGGCATCCAGATTCTTCCTTCCACCGTTCTCTTGAAGGAACTACTCGTCCCTCCCGGTGTGTTGACCCGTTGCAAACCCTCAAAAAGCCAGTGGGAGGATATTCACTTCGGATGGGAACTCGCAAGGGAGATAGGGCGCCTTGACATAGGCCAGTGCCTGGTAGTCAAAGATCGTGCTGTGTTGGCTGTCGAGGCAATTGAAGGAACAGATCAGACCATCCGGCGGGGCGGACAACTGGGTGGGTCGGGTGCGGTGGTAATAAAGGTCTGTAAACCAACACAGGATACCAGATTTGACCTTCCTTCCGTGGGAGTTGGAACCATTGAGCAGATGATCCGGATCAAGGCATCAGTCCTAGCTGTGGAGGCTGGCCGAACCCTGTTTTTTGACAGGGATTCTACCGTTGATCTGGCTAACAGGTCGTCAATAGCCATAGTTGGCATTGACGCAGATCATACTGCACTACACTCGTAGCAAAGCACGGCTTGCATTGTATGTTACGCAACATTAACGGAGATACAAATACATTGATTCGGACAGCAGTCATAGGGGTGGGATATCTGGGGCGGTTTCATGCCCAGAAGTACGCGCAGATGGAGGGAGTAGACCTTGTTGGAGTAGTGGACGTATCTCCAGAGCGTGCACAGGAAGTGGCCAAGGAGGTGGGGACTGAAGCCTACACTGATATCCATGAGATCGTAGGAAAGATCGATGCAGCATCAGTGGTTGTCCCCACTATTCATCATCACGAAGTTGCCAAAATACTGTTTTCCCGTGGCATACACTGCATGATTGAGAAACCCGTCTCTACCACTGTGGAGGAAGCGGATGAACTCATTAGCTTGGCAAAGGAGCAAGGTCTGATACTCCAGGTGGGGCATTTGGAGCGATTTAATCCAGCCATAAAGGTGCTTGAGGCAAAGGTGAAGCATCCCCTCTTTATAGAGGCCCACAGGCTGAGCGGCTTTAAGGACAGGGCTACTGACGTGGATGTGGTCCTGGATCTGATGATTCACGACCTGGAAATAATACTGGCCCTGGTGGACTCACCCCTTAAAGAAATAAGGGCAGTGGGTGTGCCGGTACTCACCTCAAAAGTGGATATTGCAAACACAAGGCTCATTTTCGAGAATGGATGTACTGCGAATCTTACGGCAAGCCGGATTTCTCTCCAAGATATGCGCAGAATCAGGGTATTTCAGCCAGGGGCCTATATCTCTGCGGATTGCGCAGAGCGCAAGAGTCTGATTGTGACCAGAGACTTAAGCGCAGGCCCAATGGCCGCCATCAGACCTGAATTCAAGACCCACGAGGGAACAGACATGCTCTATGACGAACTTGAATCATTCATAAGGGCAGTGCAGGGCCTTGAAAAACCAAAAGTTACAGGAGAATCGGGCAGGATGGCACTAAAGCTCGCTCTGGATATAAATGCCCGGATTATGCAAGGGCTCAATACCCTGGACCTTGACGGTATTATCAGGAATAAGCAATGAGGAATTAGTGGGTGCAGGTATTTGTCATAGCCGGAGAGGCCTCTGGCGACCTTCATGGTTCAAACCTCATCCATGCCCTTAAGTCCAAACTGCCTCAGACAAGATTTGTAGGCATTGGCGGTCCAAAAATGGAGGAGGCAGGGCTGGAGTTACTGTTTCCAAGCTCTGATCTCGCGGTGGTGGGGGTGGTGGAGGTCATCGGTCACATCAGACCGATTTTAAAGGCCTTTGGCCGTACCACAGCATGGCTCCGCAAAAAAAGACCGGATTTACTCATTCTCATAGATTATCCGGAGTTTAACCTCCAGGTGGCCAGCAGGGCAAAGAAGCTGGGAATCCCCATATTTTACTATATCAGCCCCCAGGTATGGGCCTGGCGTCAGGGCAGAGTGAAAAAACTTCGCCGTCTGGTAGATCGAATGGCTGTAATCTTGCCATTTGAGGAAGCCTTTTTCAGATCTCACGGCATGGAAGTGAGCTTTGTAGGCCATCCCCTTCTTGACGTAGTCAAGGCCGAGGTTTCCAAAACCGAATTTTGCAGAAAGGCATGGCTCAATCCGGAAAAACCAATAGTGGGACTTGTCCCCGGCAGCCGGAATAGCGAGATCTCCAGGCTATTTCCTGTGATGGCAGGTGCTGCCGAGAGGATCTTTCAAGATAGGCAGGATGTTCAGTTCGTGGTACCTCTTGCCCCATCCCTTGATCCCGGAATTCTGGAATCGTTTAATCATCGAATTACTAAGTTAATAACCACCGACCCACACAGACAATCACAGACGGACAAATCACCAAATCACCCAATTATTCGAGTGGTGAAGGGGCAGACCTATGATGCCATAGCCGCTTCTGACCTGATACTCGCGGCCTCTGGAACCGTCACCCTTGAGGCTGCTATTCTGGGAACTCCCATGGTAGTCACTTACAAGGTCTCACCTTTTACATGTTTTCTGGGAAAATGCCTTATAAAAGTGCCTTTTGCATCCCTGGTAAACCTGGTGGCAGGACGCCGGGTAGTAACTGAGATAATTCAGCAAGATGTGACTCCTGAGCGACTTTCTCAGGAGGCACTGTCTTTACTCAGAGACGACACAGGGAGGGAGAATATGATCAAGGGCTTGAAAGAGGTAAAAAATGCCCTGGGTGGATCAGGAGCGTCGGAAAGGGCGGCAGATCTCGCCATAGAACTGATTTCCGGCACATGTGTAGCCTAGTTGAGCCAATGAAGAAGCGTCCTGCGGCAATTAATCTGATTTGGCTTTTTATGATACTTTTGGCTACCATGGTCGCCTCTTACAACGGCAGAATGAAGCAACTGGTTGATGCTTCATTCGAATCCGCAAAGAGTTCCGTCAACCTGGCAATCGGCTTGATCGGGATTATGGCACTGTGGCTTGGTCTTATGAAAGTTGCTGAAGCCGGGGGCTTGATGCGTCTTATTGCCCGCGCCATCCGTCCTGTCATGCACCGTCTGTTTCCGGATGTGCCTGCCGAGCATCCGGCCATGTCGGCCATGATTATGAATATGGCCGCCAACGCCCTGGGACTTGGCAATGCCGCCACACCAATGGGAATCAAGGCGATGATGGAACTCGACCGGCTGAATCCGAACAAGGGAGAGGCCACTAATGCGATGTGTCTATTTCTGGCGATCAATACGTCGAGCGTCACGATCCTTCCTCTGGGCGTAATTGGCGTGCGGGCAGCCGCCGGTGCTGCAGAACCCGCTTCCATTCTTATTCCTTCACTTATTGCAACAATCTGCTCTACCACAATGGCCATTATCGCCTCAAAGACCTTTGTTCGCTTCAGTAGTCACAAAACACCCGCAGAGACAGTGAGCAAAAATCCTGAGGATACGGAACAGGACTCTGCAACGCTTTACAATGGAGAAGAAGAAGTTGATGAAGAACTTCACCCGCCCGGATGGGTCGGCAGGTGGGCGGTTATACTGATCATCCTTGCCTTTGCGGGTGGAGCCGTGTTTCGTCTAATCACCGGCACTGATTGGCAAGACCTGGGTAAAGAGATTTTTTCTTACTGGTTGGTCCCTGTAATTATGTGCAGCCTTCTTTTGTTTGGTTATCTTCGGGGCGTCAAGGTATATGAAGCTGCTACCGCGGGCGCAAAGGAAGGGTTCCAGGTAGCAGTAAAGATCATCCCTTTTCTTGTAATGATCCTGGTTGCCATCGGCATGTTTCGGGCCTCAGGCGCTTTTGACCTAATGGTATCGACGTTCCAACCGCTCACATCAATGATCGGAATGCCGGCGGATGCCCTTCCTATGGCCTTTATGCGGCCCCTTTCAGGCTCCGGGGCGTTTGGAATCATGAGTGAGATAGTGAGCCGTGCCCCGGACAGTTTCTCATCCTTTTTGGTCTCCACGATGCAGGGTTCCACGGAAACCACTTTCTACGTCCTGGCAGTATATTTCGGCGCTGTTGGCGTGGTTCGGACCCGATATGCAGTAGCGGCCGCCCTGCTTGCAGATATAACAGGAATTCTAATGGCGCTCGTTATGTGTCACATGATGTTCTAAGGTAAGTTGAGCGGTTAGCTGTTAGCCATTAGCGTTTAGCTTTCCAGGATGAATATGAATAAGAAACCATCCAACATTGTTTTGATCGGGATGCCTGGGTCAGGCAAAAGCACGGTTGGCGTCATTTTGGCTAAGCTGACTTCACTCGACTTTGTTGATACGGATGTCCTTATCCAGACATCCGTTGGTCGATCCCTGCAAGACATAGTAGACACAGACGGCCACATGGTTTTGCGTAAGATCGAGGAGGATACCCTCCTTGGTATAGACTGCCGGAATCACGTCATCGCCACAGGAGGAAGCGCTGCTTACAGTCATGCCGCCATGACTCACTTTAAGGCAGCGGGCATAATCGTCTTTCTTGATGTGGATCTGCCGACGCTGGAATCGAGAATAAATAATTTTGACACGAGAGGCTTGGCAAAACGCCCGGATCAGAGTTTTGCTGAACTGTTTGATGAACGCTTTGTCTTATACACGAAGTATGCAGACGTCACAGTGAAGTGCGCCGACCTTACACAAGAAGAGGTCTGTGGAAGAATCATCAATGAGCTGAGGACGAGAAATCTAATGGGAACTTAGGGGCTTCGCCCCAATTGCCTGCCTGTCGGCAGACAGGGAATGTTGGAATACTGGAATAATGGGTTCTGGGAGAATGGATCATTGATATAGGGGTAGTTCATTTTTAATGATTCCAGCCTTCATGTCTTACTGGTAGTCTGTTCAGTTCGTCTTTATAAAATCTCCACTTGGGCATGAACTCATCCATAAGTGAAATGAACCTGTCGTTGTGGTTTCTTTCTAAGAGGTGAACCATTTCGTGTACCACAATATATTCAAGACATTCAGGAGGTTTTTTAGCAAGTTCAAGGTTCAGCCAAATCCGTTTGGCCTCTCTGTTACAGGTGCCCCATTTGGTTCTCATTTTTTTGATCCCAAACTCATTGACCTGAACATTGATCTCCCTTTCCCACTTCTCAATGAGTGCTGGTAATGACGCTTTTAATTGCTTCCTGTACCATTCATCTAAAATGGATTTCATTTTATCTCTGCTTGTTTGCGGTCTTACATACAATTCAATTTTGCTGTGTTTTAGTTCAACTCTGGGGGCCGCATCCTTTTCAATCACTTTTAGCAAATAGCGTTTGCCGTTGAAATAGTGACTTTCCTTATTCAGAAATTCCCTTGGGGCTTCTCGCTCCTGATTCTTAAATTTTGCCTGCTGTTTTTTTATCCAGCTTAATTTTGAAATGGCAAATACACGGATGGTGTCCAAGTCTATTCTGGTGGGTGCTGAAATCCTTACCCGCCCAGTCGGCGGATACACACTCAGGTGGATATTCTTGATGTCTTTTTGCACAACATCAACAGTAATATTTCCCAATTGCAATTGCTCCATATCAGTATTCGCTCTGCTTTTTCACGATAGGAAAAATTCTTTCCACCTCTTTTTCATCACCCAGAACCTCGTATAATTTGCTCTTAATCACCAGTTCCTTGATTTCATTCCCTTTCCAGTTATCCGGCCTGTATGTGACGACCTTTTTATGAACTAACAATGCCAGGACTTCATCTTCGCCCAGGTTGTTATACAATGTCCTCTTTGCAGGTGTATTTAA
>CAZPBZ010000094.1:0-5814 GCA_964584765.1 uncultured Thermodesulfobacteriaceae bacterium | reverse complement strand
CACCTTTATAGTGAGAATTCCCGCATCATGAACTTCTATCTAAAAGGAGTTTTTCCGATTCAGCTTTTTCTCCCAGGCTTGGTCTATCTTAGAGATCAGCTCTTCTGTGTTGCATGGTTTCCGCAGGTAGTCAAAAGCGCCTAGTTTCATCCCTTCAATGCCTGATCCCAGGGATGCATTGCCGGTTAGCAGGATGACCTCGGTGCCGGGCTTTAGCTTCTTGATTTCGCGAAGGGTTTCGATGCCATCAATACCGGGCATGATGACATCGAGTATGATGACATCAAAGTCATGATCCCTTATCTTTTCCAGAGCCTCTTCGCCGCTTAGGCCTTTTGCCACATCATACTGTGCCCTTATCAAACGTTTGGAAAGATACTCCAGATACATTTCCTCGTCATCAACAAGCAAAAGCCTTGGCTTCATCTTGTCTCCTCTCGGTAGCGCTCTTCAACTGTCAGGCGGGAGGGCTATGCCGATATTCTTTTTTTTCGCGTCATAGGAAACTCGATACCATAGTCGCTTATCTTTTGCCGTAGGGTACGAGGCTTGATCTCAAGTAGCTCGGCAGCCATGGCTCTTCCTCCATCCGTCATTTCAAGAGCCCGCAGGATCAGGGTCTTTTCCACCCTTTCCCTTGCCTTTCGCAAGGGTTCAACCCCTGCTGGCAGGATAGAATCATAAGAAGGTGTGGTAATCCCGGCTGTGGTTTGGACTGGCCTTACTTCCGGCTCACAGGTGCCCCGCACAAGATCGTCTGGGAAGTCTTCCAGGTGGATCACAGGCCCCGATGCCATCAAGAACATTCGCTCCACGAAATTTTTCAGCTGCCTGATATTGCCCGGCCACTCGTTGGATACCAGCCATTGCATAGCGTCGGAAGCAATCTTAACACCCTCCTTCTGATATATTTTGGCAAACCGCTCCAAGAAATAACGCACGAGATAGACAATGGCTTCCCTCCTTTCCCTTAGTGGCTGAAGATGGATGGGGATGACTTGGAGGCGGTAGTAGAGGTCTTTTCTGAAACGCCCTGCCTTGACTTCCGCCTCAAGATCTTTGTTCGTGGCTGTAATGATGCGGACATCGACCTTGATGAGGACTTCCCCACCGATTCTCCGGAAGCATCCGTCCTCCAACACTCGAAGAAAATTCACCTGATTCGGCAACGAAATCTCTGAGACCTCGTCCAGGAAGAGGGTGCCACAATTTGCCTGTTCAAACCTCCCTTTGGCCTGCCTTATGGCGCCAGTGAAGGCGCCAATCTCGTGACCGAACAGATTGCTCTCAAAAAGTGCCCCGGACAGGGTACCGCAGTTTAAAGGAACAAAGGGCTTGTTTCTGCGGTTGCTTTTTTGATGCACAATGCGTGCCAGAAGCTCCTTGCCTGTTCCCGATTCTCCACAGATAAGGACACTTACATCAAAACGGGCGATTTGCTGAACAGTCTTGATGACCGAACGCATATGCTCGCTCGCCAATACGAACTCTGGAAAAAGATCAGGTTCTATTTGATCGTGCAGCGCAACTTTATATGCGCTCATAGCAATGCCTCCATTCCATGTACCACTGATAGACATAAGCTGAAAATATCATGAATTTGCCTGGGGACTTGCAATATCTCCTTTTTTGATTTACTTATATCAAAAACGGCAAAAAGATGTCAATATTTCTTTATTCATTAAGTTAACGGCACAAATATGCCGATACCTGAAACCTGGCTTAAGGGAAATTAAAAGATAAACAGTATAAAATCAAACTGTTAACATACAACATAATAGCCCCATCACCTTGGCACATCAATTGCTGATTACGCTGATTACATAGTTTCTGATGAGTACAATGCAACTGTGGACTAATCATTGCGTACGAGGAGGGAGCGTCAAGTGGAGAGATATCCAATACCATCAAGAAAATCTGGACGACAAGGTCTCTTCTTAGGGTAACAGTAGTATGTCCTCTGCCAGCCAGTCTCCCCCCAAAAGAAGGCTTTTCTTTTATCCTTTTGCCCTTACCTTTATCATTATGTTCGGCCTCTGGGTCGTGCTTTCAGGCCGCTTTGACTCTTTTCATCTCAGCCTCGGGCTTATCTCCTGTGCCATCGTAGCTTACCTTTCGTCCGACCTGTTGAGCCCTTCAGTGAGAGGCCTTTTGATTCTGTTGACCCGATGGGTCCCGTATCTCCCGTGGTTGATGAAGGAGATCATTATAGCTAATCTTCATGTTACATATCTGGTCTTTCACCCAAGGATGATGGAACTGATTGACCCAAGAATCATCAAGTTTCGAAGTAAGCTTAAAGGTGATCTGGCCCTGGTAACATTTGCGAATTCAATCACTCTCACCCCTGGCACTATTACCGTCTACATATCTCTTGATGGTGATTTCAAGGTACATGCCATTGACAAGGCGTCCGGTGAGCCCTTGCCGGGCGAGATGGAGGAGAGAATTGCCAAGGTATTTGGGGAAGACTGATGGATAACATCTTTTTATATTCGGGTCTTTATCTGGCCTTTTTGATGCTCCTCACTCTGTACCGCACTGTGGTTGGGCCCACGGTTGTGGACCGTATGATCGGCGTCAATGCCATTGGGAGCAAGACCGTCATATTGTTGATCCTGATCGGCCTTATCTATCACAGGGTGGATATGTTCGTCGACATTGCCCTGGCTTATGCGATGTTGAACTTTATCGCGGTGCTGGCGGCCTCAAGATACTTTCAAAAGCGCAAAGGATTGTATGACGAGTCCCCATATGGGTAGGGGACAGACCTGGGAGATTCTAACTAATGGATATTATGGATATTATCGTATGTTTGCTTCTGTTTGCCGGCCTGTTTTTCTTTACCGGCGGCGCGGTGGGGATCCTGCGCTTTCCTGATTTCTATTCCCGGCTCCATCCGGCCGGGAAGCTCGACACCCTCGGCTCCTTTCTGGCTATGATAGCCCTTGCCCTGTTTAACCTGCACCATTTTTCTCTGGGTAATTTGCTGACGGGTCTCAAGATTATGTTGATCCTGGTCTTTGTCTTTATGGCCAGTCCCACGGCGACCCATGCTATTATCGATGCGGGCGTGAGGGCCGGTCTGGCCCCATGGACAAAAGGGGAGAAAAGGAGATAGCCGATGCTCTGGCAGCTGGATTTGGCAATTCTTACGTTGGTCGTCATAGTCGGCATTGGTGCCATTATGGTGAAGGATCTACTGGGGGCCGCTATCATGTTCGGTGCTTACAGCTTTATGATGTGTCTCCTGTGGTCCATCATGGGGGCGGTTGATGTGGCCTTTACCGAGGCCTCGGTGGGGGCCGGGGTGAGCACCGTCTTTTTCGTCGCGGCGGTGTTCCGCACCACAACGAGGACAAAGGATTGAAGATTACAGGATTGATTATAGCGGTCTTGGCAGGTGCACTGTTGATGTACGCCACAGTAGACTTCCCTTCGTTTGGTGACCCTAACTCTCCTGCCAGTTTGCATGTCTCTCCTCGATATATTGAAAAGACAATGGAGGAAACCGACGTCCCCAACATGGTGACCTCTGTCCTGGCCGACTATCGTGGTTATGACACCATGTATGAAACCACGGTGATTTTTTCAGCCGGAGTCGCCTGCTTTCTCCTTCTGCGGATTCTCCGGCGAAAGGAGTCGGAAGAAAGGCTCTACCGGCATGTGCTTACCGGCGTGACTATCCACGTGAAGAAAGGCGGGAAGTTGCCGCTCTCTGACGACTTTGAAAGGATCGATACTACGTGGATCCCCCACGATCTGATCATCGAGACAGGGTGTCGATTACTGATTCCCTTTATCCAGCTCTTTGCCTTGTATGTGATCGCCCATGGACACCACAGCCCGGGCGGCGGGTTTCAGGGCGGCGTCATGCTTGGAGCCAGTGTCATTGTGCTGGCCATGTCGCAGGACCTCAGAACGGCGGTGAGACGTTTCTCTGAAAAGGTAGATGCACTGCTGTGTGCTATGGGCGTCTTTATCTATGCTGGCACCGGGGCATTGTGTCTGATGTTGGGGGCCAATTTCCTGGATTACAGCGCCCTTGCGCCCTTGCTGCATACCGATCCGATCATGGCACGGTCCGATGGCATCTTTATTGTGGAGGTCGGTGTGGGAATTGCCGTCATGGCCACCATGATCTGGATCTATTGCAATGTCTCATCAGGGGGTAAATATGAGGAAGGGTTATAAGTGATGGGTGATTTAATTCAGGTGGTCATCGCAAAGTACAATTACTGGATCTATATCACCCTCATGATGATCGGTCTGTACGCCATGATCGCCAAAAACAACCTGATCAAGAAGATCGTGGGCATGAACATCTTCCAAACGGCCATTATCCTGTTTTACATATCTATAGGCGTGAAAAAAGGGGGTACCCTGCCGATAGTAGAACATGGTCATGGAGCACACCCCAACGTGGTCCATGCCGCGGACTATCTAAACCCGTTGCCTCACGTCCTGATGCTGACCGCCATCGTTGTGTCTGTAGCCACCCTGGGAGTGGCCCTCGCCTTGGGTATCAAAGTCTATAACCGGTATAATACCCTTGAAGAAGATGAAATCCTGGCACAGATAAGGGAAAAATGAGCCAAAACTACCCTGCACTCCTTGTTATAGTCCCACTTCTTTCGGCCTTTATTATCAGTGTTGCCGGATGGGTCAATAAGAAATTTTGTTTTCCCCTTTCGGTTGCTGCCCTGAGTGTGTCGGCCTATTCGTGCATCGGCTTGCTGCTCCGGGTATTAAATGAGGGGGTGGTCCACTACCAGTTGGGTGGATGGCCGCCGCCATGGGGTATCGTCTATTACGTGGATCACTTAAATGGGCTGGTTCTATGCGTGGTGTCCGTGGCTGCCCTCATTAATTTGATAGCCACCAAGAAAAGCATCGAGCAGGAGTTCCCGGAAAAAATAGGGCCATTCTATACATTATATGTCCTCTTTGTCACAGGGATGCTGGGTATCACGGTAACCGGCGACGCCTTTAATCTCTATGTCTTGCTGGAGATAGGATCCATTACGGGCTACGCCCTCCTTGCCATGGGCGACGAGGACCGTGCCCCCCTGGCAAGCCTCAATTATCTATATATGGGTACCATCGGGGCCTGCTTTTATCTCCTCGGTGTGGGGTATCTGTATATCGTCACCGGGTCTTTGAATATGGTGGATATCGCTCATATCCTGCCCGGCCTTTACCAGTCCAAGGCGGTTACGGCCGCTTTTATCATTTGCATGGTAGGTGTGTGGATCAAGATGGCCTTTTTCCCACTCCATGCCTGGCTGCCCAATGCCTATACATTTGCCCCCTCTGCGGCCAGCAGCTTGATTGCCCCGTTGATGACCAAGGTGATGATCTACGTGATGATTCGCCTCATACTGACTGTTTTTACCCCCGAGTTTGCCTTTACCACCCTGGCCATAAGTCACTACATCGTCTGGCTTGCCTGTATCGCCATTGTAATAGGCGCCATCCTTGCACTGGCACAGCATGACCTAAAGAAGATGTTAACTTACATCATTGTAGCAGAGGTGGGATATATGGTTGGCGGTGCATGGCTCGGAAACCATGCCGGAATGACAGGGGCAGTCCTTCATATTGTAAACGACGCCCTCATGACCCTCTGCGCCTTTCTCGTGGTGTGTAACATAGTTTACAAGGTAAAAGGATATGCCTTCGCAGACCTGAAAGGGTTGTTCGCCAAAATGCCCTTTACCATGGGCGCCTTTGTGATTGCGGCACTGTCCATCATCGGGGTGCCTCCGACGTGTGGTTTTTTCGGCAAGTGGTATCTCATCCTGGGGGCCATCC
>CAZPBZ010000093.1:0-5841 GCA_964584765.1 uncultured Thermodesulfobacteriaceae bacterium | reverse complement strand
ATCTTTGTGTTTTTCCCAATTTCAAATTTCAAATTTCATGCTTAATTATTTTTTCGCGTACTCCTTATTTAATGCCTGACCGATAACGTTGCGCATGATCTGGTTTGTGCCCTCATATATCTGGAGAATTTTTGCATCCCGCATCATTTTTTCAACCGGATAGGACTTCATGTATCCATAGCCGCCCAGGATTTGGACCGCATCGGTGGTTACCTGCATGGCCATATCAGTGGCAAAAAGCTTTGCCATTGCAGACATTTTGGCAGTGTCCTTTGTTCCCTCGTCGATGGTCCTGGCTATTGAATATACAAGGGCCCTTGAGGCCTCTATCTTTGTGGCCATATCCGCCAGCATATGCTGTAAGGCCTGAAAGGAGATTATCGGCTGGCCGAACTGTATTCTCTGCCTTGCATATTTGACCGCTTCATCCAGGGCCGCCTGGGCAAGTCCGACTGCTATGGCCCCTATGCCGGGTCTGGCCAGATCCAGAGTCCTCATGGCCATTATGAAGCCCTGGCCCTTCCTGCCAAGCATACGATCCTTTGGAATTCGGCACTCATTGAATACGAGTTCCCTGGTTGATGAGGCATTCAGCCCCATCTTTCGTTCTTTTTTCCCGAAGCTGAACCCTGGATCACCCTTCTCCAGTATATAGGCTGTAGCACCCCTTGCACCTTTGTTCTTGTTGGTCATGGCCACGATGGTATATATTTCTGCTTCACCGCCGCTGGTTATCCACTGTTTGGTGCCGTTTAAAACCCAGTGGTCTCCATCTTCCACTGCTGTAGTCTGGATCCCTGCGGCATCACTTCCGGCATTGGCTTCGGTAAGCCCAAAGGCTACAAGGCGTTTGCCTGCAGCAATATCCGGGAGATAGCGGGCCTTTTGTTCATCAGAACCAAAAAGCAGAATAGGATAACCTCCCAGCGCACTGGCAGCAAAAGTTGTAGTAACAGCAATGCAACCATAGGCAAGTTGCTCCAGTGCCAGGCAGTTTTCAAAACAGCCTTTTGCAAAGCCACCATATTCTTCAGGGATATAAAGCCCGAAAAGATCCGCTTGGGCCATATCCTTCATGATATCCCAAGGGAATTCCTCATTCTCATCGAGCTTTGCTCGTACAGGAATGATCTTTTCCACGGCTATCTGACGTGCCAGATCCACGATCATCTGTTGTTCTTCGGTCAAGAAATAATTGACTTGTGCCATATAGAAATCCTTTCTCTCCACTCAGTACTCAATTACCAGCACATGGCCACAGATCCCCAGGTAAAACCCCCTCCGAAAGCAACCATCAAAATACGGAGGCCGGGGGTCAGCAGTCCTGTTCGATTAGCTTCATCCAGAGCAATGGGTATACTCGCCGCCGAGGTATTACCATACTTGTGAATATTGATAAAGATTTTCTCCTTAGGAAGCCCCAACTTCTCTCCCAGAAAATTAATGATTCGTATGTTGGCCTGATGAGAAAACAGAAGGTCTACATCATCACCATTCCATCCATTTGCCTCCATGGCCTCCCAGGCCACAGACTCCATTGCTTTGACAGCATGTTTGAATACCTCTCTACCCTGCATCTGAATATACTGCCATCCCTTTTCAAGGTTTTCATGACTCACCGGGAAAGCTGTTCCAAGGCCTCTTATGATAAGAAGCTCTCCTAACGAACCATCTGAATGGAGGTGGGTAGAGAGAATGCCCCGGTCCTCTCTGGTACCGGTAATCACGGCGGCCCCTGCTCCGTCACCGAAGAGCACGCACGTATTCCGGTCTTCCCAGTTTGTAACCCGGGAGAGCACCTCGCTCCCAATCACAAGGAGCTTCATCCTGGAGTTACCCCGAATGAACTTATCTGCTACGGAAAGCGCATAAAGAAAACTGGTGCAAGCGGCATACAGGTCAAAGGCCCCGGCCTTTTTCGCTCCAAGCTCATTCTGCACCAGACAGGCAACAGAGGGCATTGGCATGTCCGGAGTCATAGTACCGACTATAATAAGGTCCAGATCTTGTGGGCGCACTCCTGCCATATCAAGGGCCTTTCTTGCTGACTGTGTAGCAAGATAAGAGTTGGTCTCCTGGTCATTAGAGATATGGCGTTGAAGTATCCCGGTTCTGGTGCGTATCCACTCGTCGGTAGTATCCACCCGGCTTTCCATATCCTTGTTGGTTACCACTCTTTGGGGTACGTAAGACCCTGTCCCGATGATTATACTGCGAATAGGCATGATGATCAGGCTTTGTTAGGCAGGAAAGACTTTAACATCACTGGGCTACCTTGAACAGGTCCTGTCTTTTGGCAAGAGAGTTTTCAAGCTTATCAGCCAAACCTATCTTAGCAAGTTCATGGGCTAGTTGTATTGCATTTTTAACTGCTTTGGAAGCGGAGAGCCCGTGACATATGATTGCTATCCCGTTGATCCCCAGCAGCGGAGCGCCACCATACTCAGCATAATCTATTATCTTGTAGAATCTCTGAAAGGCGGATCTCAAAGGATGTCCCGTGTCGGCCATAAGACTTTCCCCAATCTCTGACTTCAGCATGGTGAGTACGGCTTTTGCGAGACCTTCACTCAGTTTTAGACATATGTTACCCACAAATCCGTCGCACACTATTACGTCTACGTCGCCTTTGAAGACTTCACCGCCTTCCACATTACCAATAAAGTTCAAGTCAATGTCTGCAAGGAGATCATACGCCTTTTTTACGAGCTGGTTGCCCTTGGTGTCTTCCTTACCGATACTTAACAGCCCTACTCTGGGCCGAGAATTACCCAAAAGTTCTCGGGAAAATACTGAGCCCATTATTCCGAACTGCAGCAGATGAACGGGCTTGCAGTCTACGTTTGCCCCCACGTCTATCATGGCCACGGGCTTTTTCAGAGTCGGCATAAGCGTAGCGATGGCCGGCCGAACGCCATTGATTCTGCCCAGGGCAACCATGGCTGTTGCCAGCGTAGCCCCTGAGTTGCCTGCGCTGACCACGGCCCCGGCCTTTCCTTGACGCACAAGTTCAAAAGCAACTCTAATTGAAGAATCCTTTTTTTGTCTCAGAGAATCAGCCGGAGATTCTTCCATATCAACTACTTGAGAGGCCGGATAGATGCTGATGGGCAAATCACCCCCGCCCTGACGCTGAAGCGATTCCCTCAGCACATTTTCCATCCCGACCAAGGTAATCTCAACGCCGTGATCTCTGGCTGCGTTGACTGCTCCCCTTACCAAGACATCAGGGCCTCGATCACCCCCCATGGCATCTACTGCTACAGACATTTTCTATCCTAAATCTTTTTCTTTGTTGAATACTTTTCCCTTATAGGTACCACACTGGGGACAAATCCTGTGGGGAAGCTTGGGCTCTGTACATTGGGGGCATGTTGAAAGATTCGGTATACGAAGCGCATCATGCGAGCGACGATTACCCCTGCGTGAACGTGAAGTCTTTCTCTTTGGAACTGCCATTTTTTAATACCTCTTAACCTTTAATATTCTATCCTACAAAAATATATGCTACCCGTAGGTTACTTTTCTAAAGACAAAGCAACCTCAAAGGATATTCATTTGGCTGCTTCACGCAGCTTTTTTAACATACTAAATGGGTTATTCAAGGGTTCTGTGCGACAACGGCATTCCTCTCTATTAAGATCCGCACCGCACCCGGAACAGATGCCTTTACAGTCCTCCCTGCAGACATGCCGCATAGGAATTTGTAGCAGAATCTGTTCCCTGAATATTTCCCCTATCTGGATTTCAGCCCCATCATACAAGGATACTTCCATGTCTTCTTTACCAAGGGCTATTTCTTTTTTTCCCTCTACCGATTGACCAGGGACCAGTATATAGAAAAAAGAGGTATCTATCTCCTGGTTGTACTCCTCCAGACAACGGTCGCACTTGATGACAATCAGGGCCGCAACCTTACCGTTTAGATGCACATCCCCATCAACACGGTGGAGAAAGATCTCCCCTTTTGCAGTGTCCTGTATTCTGCACTCCTCTATCTCAGACAAAAGCCCCGGCATATCTTCGAAGATCAGGTGCAGACCATCTTCCGGAATGTCCTCTACAGGGACAGCATTTCTAAAGCCTTTTAGATCGTTGGTCATTAAACGCCAAGGCCAATGGCCTGGTTAATTTCAGATTACTAAAGCTTTTAGCACGAATCCCGCACTATATAGAATGGCTAAGCCTTGTCAAGATAAGTAGAAGGAGGATTCACTATCCTGGCTATAATTATTCCTGCCTCATAAAGGACATACAGGGGCACCCCCATCATGGCCATATTGAAGATATCCGGCGTGGGAGTAAGAATGGCAGCCATTATGGCAATTAATAGAATCGCATAACGTCTATATCTCCTAAAGGTCTCAGGATCGCAGATTTTCAGTCTACAAAGCAATGTCATGATCAATGGAATTTCGAAGATCACGCCGAAGCTAATAAGAAAAAGTCCAATAAAATTCACAAACTTACCCACAGCTATTACTGGCCTTAGGTGTTGTGACTGGTAACCCAGGAGGAAATTTATCCCAAACGGAAGGGTTATAAAAAAGCAGAAAAGGGTCCCTGCATAAAAGAGCAAAAGCGCGGACAGCATAAACCCCAGGGAAATTTTTCTGGAAAAACCAAGCACATCTACCAGCCCCTGCGACATACGCCAGAGTATCCACGGCGCCAGAAGAATTAATGCCCCAACGCTTGAGAGCTTGAGCAAGGCCAGCATCGGCTCCAGCACTCCAAAAAAGGCCAAGCGCTGCTCAAAATGGGACTGAAAAAAGGCCAGGAAATGAGGAGAAAGCCAGTATAGAATGGCAGTGAGTCCTGCAAAGCAAATCGCGGTTTCCAGCAGAAAACGCCTTAAATATTTAAGCAGGCGCACCAGGGTCTGGACCGGAGATTCAGGCATAGTCTTTTGCTCTACCCTAAAAAAATCAGTACTCACCGCGGAGGTGCGCAGAGAGTGGAGATGGCGTCAACTCGCAAAGATCTTTGCCTCCCGCGGTTCACAAACGTCCTTCAGCCGAGATTCTCCCGTATATAGTCAACGGCATTCCGGAAAAAGGCTATTCCCGCCCCTTCCTCCGGCAATTCTTCCCTGGTCCATCGTGGATGGTTGGTCCTGTGATGAAAGGCCTCTGGATGGGGCATCAGGCCCATGAGCCTGCCTGTAGTATCGCAAATGCCGGCTATGGCGAGCTCTGAGCCATTTGGGTTGTGGGGATAGTCTTGTGTGGGCTCTCCTGTTACAGGTGATGCATACTGAAGTGCAATAAGGCCTTCTGCCACCAGCCTATCCCTTGCAGATATGTCAATTGTTACGAACTTTCCCTCTCCGTGTCTTATAGGCAACTCAATACGGTCTATCCCACGGGTGAATATGCAAGAAGAGTCCGGAGATACCTTGCAAGTGACCCACCGGTCTTCGAACCTGCCGGAATCGTTATGGGTAAGACTTACGTAGCGTTGCTCATAATCACCATCAAAACCCGGCAGGAGACCGGTCTTCGCCATCAATTGAAAACCATTGCACACCCCCAGTACCAGACCCCCCTTTTCCACAAATTTCAGGAGCTGATCCAGCAGGCGTTCTCCTGTCCCCCTGACCCTGGCATTTCGTAACCTGTATGCCCCGGCCTGTGCCGCCCCTAAATTATCGCCATCTAAAAATCCACCCGGCAGGTTAAGGAAGTGATAGTCATCCAAGCGAACGCTCCCATCCAGGAGATCACTGAAGTGGACTATGTCAACGTGATCTGCACCGGCCAGTCTGCACGCATTGGCCATCTCCATCTCACAGTTGGTTCCGTATCCGGCTGTAACTATTACACGTACTTGGGATGTCAT
>CAZPBZ010000092.1:1794-5859 GCA_964584765.1 uncultured Thermodesulfobacteriaceae bacterium | reverse complement strand
CGCGTTGGCAATGTTTCTTAACGTGTCATCCGTAACTTGCTGGCCAGCAATAGCCACCTTATCGTCAACACCAAACAGCAAATAGCCACCTCTCTGGTTAGCAAAAGCACAAATTGTTTCAATACCTTCCCTCAGCGAGGTAGTTGACTTCTTAAATTCGAGGGTTTCCGACTCACCCTTTGCAATCAAATTTAAGATCTCGTCTATAAACGATGTTCTATAATTCATTGGTTAATTCAAGGCTGGCCTCATAATTCCAATTATAGCCACGTATGATTCTCAAAACAAGTCGCCCAGCGCATTCGTTCAATTCCTTCTGTTTATACTCATTAGAAATGTGGTCGACACTATGGCAGCGACGTCATGAGTGCCGTCCAGAAAAGACCATATCCTGGACCCCACCCCGTTTAGCGTGTGCAGGGCATGGTTGTCCGAGGAGATGATTGCCGTCTCGCCATCAAGCTCACGCCACACCAGGCTGCGATTTCTCACCGGCTTGCTCGTCATGTTCATGATATGATTTCCCAGAAAGCTTCATCTTTTATAAACTTCAGGGGTTTGAGGATTCCCGCAACACGTTGAAATACCGGTGTCCGGCTGCTGCTTATGGTCTTAGCTGTGAAGGCAAAGCTGAATGTCATTGTTTGGGCGGGGTATCGCCAGGGGAATATGGACGAATAGTTCGAATTAACATTACCAAAGAGAATCGTCGTATATTTGTACCGACTCCCTTTGGCAGCCCGTCATGGGGCCGATGTCACAATCGTCGCAGTTCTCTGGAGCGTATTAACAGCCGCCTTGATAATGATTTTTGTTTTGAGAAGCACTATATCCGTGGCAAAGCGAAAATGCAGACTCGCATGGGGTTATCCCTGGTAGTAATACGGAATCAAAAAGATTCCGAATGGAGAGTTATTTTCAATAAGCGCCATTTATTGCGAATGATCCGCAACAAGGCGATCTAATCGCCGAATTCACTAAATTTTCGGCTTCCTATATTGCCAGGGGCATCGTCGGCCCGGCATGGGAGCATCAAAAAACGGGACAGCGCAAATGCCTCCAGGTCTTTTTACCGTGCGTCCAATCACTTTGTGATATGAAATAGTCGAGGGTACGGGCCAGATCAGCGGGTCCGTTTAGTTATCAGGGTCTATGCCTCTAAAATTAGATCGACCTCTATCGGACTTCCTTCTGCCTGTACCCTTTATTATACATTATATTTTCATCTTTGGGGGTAACGAAAGCCACCGTCATGAACGTTTAGTTTGGTAAATATCTTGGATGTGGATTTATGATGCCATTTGAAGGGGCAATTGGAAATTGCCTGCTACGATCCCTGAATTAGGGGACGTTAAAAGGTGTGGAATTGAAGAACATAAAAGTCCCTGCAGTTCCGACAGGCTTGTCATCACAAGCTCAACGCCAAAGACCGTTTCAATGTGGCGTTTGACCGCCTCGCGTACTTGATTCATGGATACTTTACGTGAAAATTCCTGCTCCATGGAGGTCATTGTAATTTTCTGAAGACCGCATGGATTTATCCAGCCAAAAGGCTCCAGGGAAAGATTGACATTGAGTGCCATGCCGTGAAAGCTGATTCCCCGGCGGATAGCTATCCCGACACTTCCAAGCTTATTGTTGCCAATCCATACGCCCCTGTTCGCAGGGCTTCTTTGAGCCATGATTCCCCAATCCAGGGCGGCCCTGATCATGACTTCTTCGAGTTTCTCAATATGATCGAGAACTGACAGCCTGGCAATACGGAGATCAATGATGGGATACATGACAAGCTGGCCGGGTCCGTGAAAAGTAATGTCGCCGCCCCGCTCCACACGGATCAGGGGAATGCCTGCTTTTTCCAAAGACTTTTTTGACACGGTCAGGTTATTCATCCCGCCGTTATTACCAATGGTAAAAACAGGGGGATGTTCCAATAACAAGACAATGTCTGTGTTAATGCTTTTGTCTTTTCTTGCAGCCACAAGATTGCTTTGCAGGTTCCACGCCTCCTTGTATTCTGTGGCAGGGAGTTCAATGCAGAGCCATTTTTTGTGGTTTTCGCAAACCGACGCTTGCTTCACTATTCAGCTTCTCTTTGCCATTAGGACCCTGTCCTTGCCTGACAGGTCTTTTCTGATCTCTGCGCATTTATACATTCCGGTATCTCTGGTCATCTGAATAGCCTGTTTTCCCTGATTCCATCCGATTTCACAAATAAACCATGATTCTTTGCGAAGTACTTGGGGAATGACTTTGATAAGTTTTTCAATGTCCTCAAGTCCATCTTTTCCGCTGAAGAGTGACCCCCCTGGTTCATATTTGAATATTTCTTTTGCCAGGAGCCTTTTGTCCTTATTGGCCACGTAAGGTGGATTGCTGACAACCAGATGAAATCCATGGTTTGCGACGGCCATTCCTTTTTTACGCGGGAAAATGCCGGTTTCACACGATCTAAAGGGCTTGATCCAGTCTGCCTGTACCAGGCTTACTCTTGATTTTACTCCGTGTCTTTTTGCATTTTGATGTGCTACGATCAGCGCAGGGAATGACCTGTCTGTTGCCACTAAAGCGGCTTCTGATATCTCGTAGGCAAGTGTTATTGCCAGTATGCCGCAACCCGTACCCAGGTCCAGGATAAAGGGCCTGTGCCATCTTTCCTGCTTCACAAGGGCAAGGGCGATCTCCACAATCAACTCGGTCTCAGGTCTGGGTATCAGGGTGTCCCTGGTTACGCGAAAAGGAAGAGACCAGAATTCCCGCTGCTCCAAAATATAGGCAGCGGGTTCGTGCATGGCCCTTCGCGCAACAAGGGCCATATACTGTTTATTAATAGGGCCTTCAAGTAGAAATTCAGGATGGAGGTGAAACCATATCCGTTTTTTCCCCAGAAGGTGAGCCAGCAGAATTTCAGCTTCCAGTTGCGGATTTTCTATGTTGGCGTGAGAGAGTTGTTTAGTGGCCGCGAAGAGTGCCTGGGCTATTGTCATCTGAGCTTTGGACCAGGGCCTGCGCCTGATAGTGAGTCCCCAGTGCCTCTATGATTTCGTTTATATCCCCTTCCATTATGGTCTCAAGGCGGTAAAGGGTGAGGCCTATTCGATGGTCGGTCATCCTGCCTTGGGGAAAGTTGTAGGTGCGGATACGCTCACTCCTGTCCCCTGTGCCCACCATGCTCCGCCGTTCATCTGAGACCTGGGCTTGTTGTTCTGTGCGTTTTAGATCCAGAAAACGGGCATAAAGCACCTTCATGGCCTTGGCCCTGTTTTTGTGTTGCGAGCGCTCATCCTGACACTGTACTACCAGTCCTGTGGGCAGGTGGGTGATACGTACTGCGGATTCTGTCTTGTTGACGTGCTGCCCCCCTGCTCCCGACGCACGATAAACGTCAATCCGAAGATCGGCAGGATCAATATCCACGTCCACATCATCGGCCTCGGGCAGTACAGCCACAGTGACGGCCGATGTGTGTATGCGTCCCTGGGTCTCTGTGTCAGGCACCCTCTGGACCCTGTGGGTGCCACTCTCGTACTTCAAACAGCTGTAAACCCTGTCCCCGGAAATAAGGGTGATAATTTCCTTGAATCCACCGCCCCCGGTTAAATGGGCGTTTAGCGCCTCCACTTTCCAATTTTTGTGCTCAGCATAGCGGCTGTACATACGGAACAGATCTGCTGCAAAAAGGGCGGCCTCGTCTCCGCCCGTACCGGCCCTGATTTCCAAAAGCACGTTCTTTTCGTCATTGGGATCCTTAGGCAGGAGGAGGCGCTTTATTTGCTCCTCAAGTTCCCGGCTTTTTTCTTCAAGCTCCTCAAGTTCTGACTGTGCGAGTTCCCGGATTTCCGGGTCAGGATCATCGAGCAAGACCTTGTTTTTATCAATTTGTTCCAGTATGTCGCGGTCCTGGCGGTAAGATTGAACTATTTTCCTCAGATCCGCGTGCCTTTTTGCAATCTCCTGATATTTCTTTTGGTTTTTCAGTAAATCAGGGTCGCTGAGTTCTTCCTCTAAGGCCAGATATTTATTCTCTAATTCTTGAAGTTTAGCTAACATTCAAAGGTCTATTAT
>CAZPBZ010000092.1:0-1694 GCA_964584765.1 uncultured Thermodesulfobacteriaceae bacterium | reverse complement strand
CCATACCTGCGGTAGAATTTCTCCACTCTCCCTGCGGTGTCGACCAGTTTCTGTTTGCCGGTAAAGAATGGATGACACTTGGAGCAGATCTCTACCTTTATCTCTTTCTGGGTTGAACCTATCTCAAACTCATTACCACAGGCGCATCTTACCTTGGCATTGTAGTATTTTGGATGGATTTTTTCTTTCATATTTTTTTAATCTCCTATTAGATCTCACTTATTTAAAATATAATTATACTGCAAAAAGTGTTTTTGTTCAAAATACTCTGGGATACAAGGTGCGAAACTTTCCGTTTTCAAAATCAGATAGTATACTAGAACTTTGGGCACTTTAGTTCATTTTAGCTCACTTCAAACTTATCATATCATCTGTTCATAGATGCCAGAAACTCGGCGTTGTTTTTTGTCCCCTTCATTTTGTCCAGGAGGAATTCCATGCTGTCTATCGGGTTTAATGGTGACAGAAGTTTTCGCAAGAGCCAGATTCGATTCAACACATCCTCGGGCAGCAGCAACTCTTCTTTCCTGGTGCCGGAGTGGTTGATGTCGACCGAGGGGAAAATCCGTTTGTCAGTGAGCTTTCTGTCTAAATGTATTTCCATGTTTCCAGTACCCTTAAATTCTTCAAATATGACCTCGTCCATTCGGCTTCCCGTATCCACAAGGGCAGTGGCAATTATTGTAAGACTACCCCCTTCCTCAATGTTTCTGGCAGCCCCGAAGAAGCGCTTGGGTTTCTGAAGCGCATTGGAGTCTACACCTCCGGAGAGGATCTTGCCACTGGGAGGAACTACGGTGTTATAGGCCCTGGCAAGCCTGGTGATGCTATCCAGAAGTATCACCACATCGCGTTTGTGTTCCACCAGGCGTTTGGCTTTCTCAATAACCATTTTGGAGACCTGGATATGGCGCTGGGCCGGCTCATCGAACGTCGAGCTGATAACTTCAGCCTTTACCATGCGTTGCATGTCCGTGACTTCCTCAGGTCTTTCATCTATGAGCAGGACAATCAATATGACATCGGGGTGATTTCTGGAGATACTGTTGGCGATATTTTGGAGGAGCATTGTCTTGCCGGTTCGGGGAGGTGCGACGATAAGTCCTCTTTGGCCCTTACCGATCGGGGTCATGAAATCCATTATCCTGGCGGAATAATTGTCTGAATCGGTTTCCAGGTTGAGATGCTCGTCAGGATAGAGAGGAGTAAGGTTATCAAAGATTACCTTGTCAAGGGACGCCTCAGGGGCATCATGGTTCAGGGATTCTACCTTTAGCAGGGCAAAGTATCGTTCCCCTTCCTTGGGAGGACGGACCTGGCCGGAGATGGTATCGCCGGTTTTCAAGGCAAAACGTCTGATTTGTGACGGAGATACATATATGTCGTCCGGGCCTGGCAGGTAATTGTAGTCCGGGCTGCGAAGGAAACCAAATCCATCCTGGAGTATCTCCAGTACACCTTCGCCATACACAGACCCATTATTGGCGGTCTGGGCCTTAAGTATAGCAAAGATGATCTCCTGTTTACGCATACCGCTGGGAGAATCTACACCCTGGTCTTTTGCTATTTTGTGAAGTTCACCTATGCTTTTACGTTTTAAATCAGCTAAAATTATTATTTTTGATCTATTTGTCTTTGATATTTTAGACATGGTTTTACCTCTACGGGATTTGCGTATTTTTAAAAGAGTCTTC
>CAZPBZ010000091.1:0-5920 GCA_964584765.1 uncultured Thermodesulfobacteriaceae bacterium | reverse complement strand
TCTATTGTTATCCCGCTTCCTATCCCGAGCTCTCCGGATTCTCCGTCCAGGACCACTGTCCTGATAGCTACATTTAGAACTGCTTTTTTCTGAGGGGAGATGAATCCTATGGCGCCTGTGTATACGCCCCTTGGAGAAGACTCAATCTCAGAAATGATCTCCATTGTCCGAATCTTTGGCGCCCCGGTCACAGACCCGCATGGAAACAGGGCATTAAAGATCTTATGCCAGGAGGTGTCCGGGCGAATTTCCCCCTCTACTCTGGATATCATCTGAAAGAGGGTCTCATAACGCTCAACAGTAAAGATCTCTGGTACCCGGACCGTTCCGGGGAGAGAAAGCCTCCCAATATCGTTCCGAAGCAGATCAACAATCATGATATTTTCTGCCCGGTTTTTGGGATCATTGGCCAAAAAACGTGCCAGTTCACAATCTTCGCCTGTTGTCCTTCCTCTCTTTAATGTGCCTTTCATGGGTTTGGACCAGATTTTTTGCCCTTCCAGGCGAAAAAAAAGTTCCGGAGAAAGGGAAAGGAGCCATTTTTTCCTGTTGCGTATCACGGCCCCGTAAGAGACAGACTGCCTGGCCCTGAGTGACAGATAGAGATCAGATGGCAGACCGGTATAGTCAAACCTTCCCTTTAAGGTATAATTTACCTGATAGGTGTGACCGCAGGCTATATAGTCCTTTACGCAGTTTATGGCCTTGACGTATTGGTCCTTTGTTACCTCCAGTTCCAGAGGTCCTAAATTTTCCTGGATATTCGGAATGTTTTTCAAGGGACAAAAGGGGGCATCAGACCGATGAATCCATATCTTCGGGTTTTCGAATACACCGAGCCATACCAGGGGGGCCTTGGGTCCGGGCGTATCCAGAAGGTGCCATAATTTGGGCTCAAGGGCATATCCCCACTCATAGGCCCACCATCCAGCCAGATAGTATCCCATGCCAAGGGCCGTCTCCATGGATTTGTAAAGAGGCTCCAGATCATCAAGACCGTATGCAGTAAGAATTTTTATTGGATTTAAAAAGAGGTATGAGGTATTTTCCTCTCCGGCAACCCTTGAAGTTTCAAGGAATACAAAGCAGTCTGTGTCATTAAGCCCTTCCAAGACGCGTGCTGCATCCAGGGGATATGGCCTTCCGGTGACATAGGGTGGATTCATGATCGAATTCTTTATTACTGGGATAAGTTCAGACTTCGTAAATGAGAGAGGAAGCCTTCCATTTTTTTGGACAGTTAATTTTGATGACAATGCCATAGGATTAACATTTATAATCAACATTTTTACCCTTGACAATTATGTCTATTTCTTTTAGATGTCCAGTGCCTTTCATTCAGAGAGGACAAAATGTCTTTTGCAGTTAGAAATTGGAGCTTATTGTATGACAACGCCTCTTCCAAAGGTGAGCGAAATTGAACGTAAATGGTATGTTGTAGATGCCAGTGATAAGGTTCTGGGCCGATTGGCAACTCAAATTGCCACGAGACTGAGGGGTAAGCACAAACCTATTTTCACTCCTCATCTGGATACTGGTGACTTTATTATAGTAGTAAATGCGGACAAGATCAGGCTTACCGGGGAAAAACTGGATAAAAAATTATATTACAGACATTCAGGCTATCTTGGAAGCATGAAGGCGGTTACTGCTCGCAAATTATTGGAGACAAAGCCGGAAAAGGTTATTCAATTGGCAGTTAAACGCATGTTACCCAAAAACCGCCTGGGACGCAGCCAGCTCAAAAAACTCAAAATCTATGCTGGCCCACAGCATCCACATCAGGCCCAGGTTCCTGAACAGCTTCAGATAGACAGCTAAACTAACGACCACTTTAAGGATACCGGCAATATGGAACAGACACGCCACTACGCCACCGGCAAAAGAAAGACTGCTGTAGCCCGCGTATGGATATACCCTGGTGAAGGTAGAATGACGGCTAACGGCAAGCCCCTTGATGAGTACTTTGATGTAGATACTGCCCGTCTTATTACGGAGCAGCCCTTTGCTATTACAAATACGCTCGGTAAATTCGATGCCATTATCAAAGTCAAGGGTGGCGGGAAAAATAGCCAGTCCGAGGCAGCCCGCCACGGCATATCACTCGCGCTCCTGCTGGTCGATGAAGGACATCGAATTCCCTTAAAGAAGGCGGGTCTTCTTTCCAGGGACGCCAGAAAAAAAGAGCGCAAGAAGTATGGACTCGCAGGGGCCAGAAAACGTTATCAGTATTCCAAGCGTTAGACTCATGGGAAAAGTTTAGGCACTTATCCCGAAACAATGTTACGCATAGCAATAGTAGGAGGGTCTGGTTATACGGGAATTGAGCTCCTGCGTATCCTGAAACTCCACCCACAGGCAAACGTGGTTGCAGTGACCTCACGAAAATATGCAGGTCATCCTGTGGAAGAGGTCTTTCCCTCACTGCATGGCTACAGAGATCTTCTCTTCACAGAGCCTGATATCACTCACCTGAGCAAAACTGCCGAATGGATATTTACAGCAGTCCCACATAAGGCTGCCATGTCAGTTGTCCCGCAATTTTTTGACGCAGGATGCAGGATCATAGATCTCTCAGCTGATTTTCGCCTGAGGGATCGCCGGACCTATGAAACCTGGTATCAGGCCCACACTGCCCCTGAACAGCTTGATAAGGCCGTATACGGACTGCCTGAAATCTACAGAGAAGATATCGCATCAGCGCAACTTGTAGCAAACCCAGGCTGCTATCCAACCAGTGCGATCCTCCCTCTTGTCCCCTTGCTTCATTCGGGAATAATCAGCTCTCAAGGGATAATAGCAGACTCGAAATCCGGAGCCAGCGGGGCCGGCCGAAGCCTCTCCCCGGGAACCCTTTACTGTGAAGTCAACGAGGCACTCAAGGCATATAAAGTGGCTGAGCACCGTCACATGCCTGAAATAGAACAAGAACTCTCCGTGGCAGCAGGCAGACCCGTGGCCATGACCTTTATCCCGCATCTGATTCCCATGAGCCGGGGTATTCTTACCACGGTCTATGCCCAACTTACTGAGGAAATATCCACCGGCAAGGTCCTCGTTGCCATAAAAGAATTCTACAAAGATTCTCCCTTTGTGCATGTACTCCCTGAAGGCACTTTCCCCAACATATCCTATGTGAGGGGAAGCAACTTTTGCGATATCGGAGCAAAGGTAGACAGGCATACCAACACACTTATACTTATATCCGCCATAGATAATCTGGTAAAAGGCGCCTCAGGACAGGCTGTCCAGAACCTCAATATAATGGCCGGACTGGACGAATCTCTGGGCCTGGGCACAATACCTCTCTGTCCTTAGGCCATGGACCCTTCAGACCAATCCTGCCCTCCATCCAGAAACATAAAGCTTACCATCCAATACAACGGGACAAAGTATCATGGCTGGCAAAGGCAGATCGGTCAGATAAGCATTCAAGAAGTCATCCAGGCTGCCATTGAAAAGATGACAGGTGAGCAGGTCTGCCTGATCGGCTCAGGAAGAACTGATGCCGGGGTACATGCCATGGCCCAGGTAGCAAATTTTCATACTGATTCGAAAATACCCCTTGAAGGATTTCTAAAAGGTTTAAACAGTCTGTTGCCGGAGGATATAGCTATATTGGCCATATCCGAGGCTTCCCCTGACTTTCACTCAATCCGGGACTCAATCTGTAAAACGTACTGCTATCACATCCTGGTTTCAGATACCAAGTCTCCTTTTTGGAATAAGAGGGCATGGTTGCTAAACCGGTCGCTGGACACCCATTCCATGGAAACAGCACTCCCCCCACTCATAGGCACCCATGACTTCAGTGCCTTTAAGGCCAGCGGAAGCAACGCAAAGACAGGTATCCGCACCATATACTTATGTGAAATCAAGCCAATAACCTGGGAAATATTCCCTCCATCCGGAGGACTGCACTATATGTTTACTATTGCCGCTGACGGCTTCCTCCGTTATATGGTCAGGAATATTGTGGGGCTTTTGGTGCAAATCGGCCTTGGGAAAAGACCTCATGAAGACATGGCCAATGTGATTGCCTCTATGGATCGTTCTTCAGCCGGTCCCACTGCCCCACCACAGGGTCTATATCTGAAACAAGTTTATTATGATAAATCCGAAATTCCGTTCATTATTAATGATCATCGAAAGGAGTAACAATAAATGTCCTGGACGTTCCCACTTGCAGAACGTGTACGAAATCTCAAGCCGTCCCCCACACTTGCAGTAGACACAAAGGCCAAGACCCTTAAAGCACAGGGAGTCGACATAATAAATCTGTCAGCAGGAGAACCGGATTTTGATACTCCTGAGCATATAAAAGAAGCTGCTATAAAGGCCATCCGGGATGGATTCACAAAATATACGCCGGTAGGTGGTATTCCTGAGCTGAAGGAAGCCGTAGCGGCCAAAATTGAACTGGACTATAAGCTGATATACCAGCCTGAACAGATCATGGTCTCAACTGGTGGAAAACAGGTGTTATACAATGTAGCTCAGGCCATTCTGGACCCAGGGGACGAAGTCATAATTCCAGTGCCCTACTGGGTCTCTTATCCAGCAATGGTAGAGCTTGCAGGAGGCAAGGTTGAGTTCCTTCCAAGCGACCCTGACAAGGACTTTGCCCTGGATCTGGCGGCACTGGGCTCCATGTTAACATCCAGAACCAAGGCCATAATCCTTAACAGTCCTTCAAATCCCACCGGTGCTATCTATAGCAGAGACGACCTTAAGACCGTAGCTGAGCTGGCAGTTGAACATAATTTTGTAGTAATCACTGACGACATCTATGATCAAATCCGCTTTGACAGCGAAGGCCCGGAGAATATTGCCTCTGTAGTCCCTGAGGCACAGGATCACGTAGTGGTGGTAAACGGTGTGTCAAAGACCTATGCCATGACCGGCTGGCGCATAGGCTATCTCGCAGGTCCGGAGGCTGTAGTAAAGGCGGCAACCAAGATACAGAGCCAGAGCACTTCCAATCCCAACTCAATAGCCCAAAAAGCCGCCTTAGCCGCACTGACCGGCCCTCAAGACAGGGTGTTGAAGATGAAAGAGGCCTTTCTCAAGAGAAAAAACTACATTATGGAAAGACTCAGGGCCATTCCGGGAATATCGTGTGTAGAACCCAAAGGGGCCTTTTACGTATTCCCGGATCTTTCATTTTATTATGGGAAAAAGGCATCAGGCCAAAAAATCAATGGATCGCTGGACATGGCTGGCTACCTGTTGGAAAAGGCCCGAATTGCCGGGGTACCGGGCGTTGCCTTTGGAGACGACCGCTTTATGCGATTCTCCTATGCTACAGACCTGAGCATAATCCAGGAGGGGATAAACAGGTTAAGTGCTGCTCTCAGCAATCTCGAGTAACTGAAAATAACCGACAAAACTGCGGATCTTGTTATAGAACCAAAGCCAATGATATAAGAAAGCAGTTCAGAATTCACGAATTAACGGCTTAGATTTTCAGTAAACCCTGAACCTTGAACCTTGAACCCATTGGTTACAAAATAGCTTTGGCTTTAATATCTCCTTGAAGCTCGCTTTGCCGCCTTGAGAGGATTGACCTTCCTGCCGACAGCGTCTTTTGGGATTTCCTTCTTCACATGGGTTGCAAAGTTGCAGATGCCCTTTCGCCACTTCATTGCCGGATGCGGGTAAACTGAACAAAAATTGCCCGTATTGTCATAGTTTACAACTCTTGCACAGCCCTCACACTGCTCAATTATTTCAAAGCAGGCCCCACCCAAATACTTGCAACCATTTTGACTCATAAACTTGCACTGGGCCTCTGGCTTATTTGTAGTACATTCCATAACTCATTCCCTCTAACACACAGAAATAAAAACTCCACCAAACAAATCCATTCAGGTGAGGCTGTTTACTCCAAATTCAGTGAATTGGCAAGATACCAAACAGG
>CAZPBZ010000090.1:0-5941 GCA_964584765.1 uncultured Thermodesulfobacteriaceae bacterium | reverse complement strand
GCATTACTCAGTCTTGGGCTGGGGAAGTTGACATTTTGGTCAATAAGCTGGTTGAAAAAGGCCTCCTTTCTCATTCAGAAGCCCAACAACTATTGAATGAAATGCAGAAAGAATCGGTTGTACTGGAAAAACAACGTAAGCAGGAGGTAGTGAAGGAAATTAAAGATAAGGAACTTGCAGTGCCCAAGGCATTAAAGGGACTGGAAGTTGGGATGCTGGCATACTTGGATTATTCAAATGGCATTACGCCGGAGCCCGGTGACGAAGATTCCAGCTTCAACCATTTCAGAATCACCCGGGGTTACCTCACAGTGCAGAAAGAGATCTTTCCATGGATGCGCACACGAATCACTATTGATACACACCAGGACGCTGATGGGGATTATAAGGAACGTCTTAAATACCTCTATGCTGAGTTTAGACCGCCTGACCTGGGACCCCTTACCGGCATGAAATCCGAGGTCGGATTGGGGCATATCCCCTGGCTGGACTTTGAAGAGCATGTCAATCCGTATCGCTGCCAGGGTACAATGGCCATAGAGCGAGCAGGGACTTTCAACTCTGCTGATACCGGGATCAGCCTTCGCGGCGATTTTGCCGGAAAGTTGGAGGATGCAAAGGAGAAGACGGGAAGTCACCACTATGATGGCCGCTACGGAAGCTGGCACATTGGCGTCTTTAATGGATCAGGTTATCATGCAAGCGAAAAGAATAACAATAAGGTGGTTGATGGACGGCTTACACTGCGCCCTCTGCCTGACCTCATACCCGGTCTCCAGATGAGCTATTTTGGTCTTTATGGAGAGGGCAACGAGAGAGCTTTAAATGGGGATTACCCAGACTATAAGGTGAACCTGGGAATGCTGAGCTATGAGCACCCATGGGTGATTCTGACTGCCCAGTATTTCCAGACCGAGGGCAATGCAAAAGGCAGTTGGGTGGATGCAGATGGTGATGCACTGGATACTGAGTGTTACTCCTTTTTCGGGAATCTGAAGCTTCCCTTCTTTGACAGGAAGTTTTCCTTGTTTGCCCGTTATGACCATTTTGATCAAGACGATGACAACAAGATTGGTAATGATACTGATTATGACATGTATGTTGGCGGTCTTGCCTGGGATGTTTGCAAAGGTAACATGCTACTGCTGTCGTATGAAACTACTAACTACGGTGACGATGCAGGCACAAAAGGAAATATTCCGGTTTTAGACAACCGGCTTGGGGACGACCGTAAGATACAGGCTGTTTGGCAGATCAAATTCTAAGTTTCGTAACCGGCTCCTTCTAAAGTGCCCCGGAATGCCTGTCATTCCGGGGCTTTTTTTGTCATTAGTTTTGTAATATCTAAAGATTAACGCTCTGGATTATCGAAATGAATATTATTGCCCTCGATCAAAAAATGGGTATTCTACAGATGTTTCACTAAATTGACCGGTTCTGTTTGATCCGGTATAACCCGGTGAAACGTAAGGGGCTTTATGGGCAAGGATCGTGTATTAATAGCAAACCGCGGAGAGATCGCCCTCCGCATTATTCAGGCCTGCAAGGATCTTGGTCTGGATTACGTGGTCCTATATACAAAGGAAGACGAATTCTCATTGCACGTTCGAATTGCGCAGCAGGAAGAAAGCGGTTTTAAGAGGGCTTATCGCGTAGCTAATTACAAGGACCCCAATGAGATTTTCTCCGTGGCAGATGAAGCTGAATGCACTGCTATTCATCCTGGGTATGGTTTTTTTTCCGAGAATTACGGTTTTGCCAGAAGGGCCGCCATGAGGAACCGGCCTCTGACTTTTATAGGTCCCAGATGGGAAGTCATAAGGGATCTTGGCAGTAAGATAAACACCAAGCGTCTGGCAAAGGGCCTTAATGTGCCGGTGATCCCAGGGTCTGATGGATCGATCTATAATGAATTGGAGGCTGAAGAGGTGGCGGAGGAGCTTTTTTTTCTCCAGAAAGAACAGGGCATTCAGCATCCATCTATTCTGGTAAAGGCCTCTGCCGGTGGTGGAGGTATGGGTATTGAAGAGGTCAGTCACCTTGATGCCTTCAGGAGAACCTACCGGCGGATACAGAACTATGCCAAGCGACAGTTCGAGGATGAGGGAGTCCTGATTGAACAGTGTCTCAGAGATTATCAGCACCTTGAAGTTCAGCTTTTGTGCAGTTCCCATGGTGAAGTGGTGCATTTCGGGACCAGAAACTGCACTATACAGAGTGCGGGCAGGCAAAAGAGGGTAGAAGTGGCTCCTGGCTTTGATCCTGCTGTATGTGAGTATCCTTTTGATGCAAGGGCAGTCCTGGACCGGATCGTGAAGTATTCTGTACGTCTGGCAAAACACGCGGGCTATGACAACATAGGGACATGGGAGTGGATAGTATCCAGAGATGGCAGTCCTTACCTTATGGAGGTCAATACCCGCATACAGGTTGAAAATGAGATTTCAGCGTGCATTTCAAGGCTAAACGGGAGTAATGAGCCTCCAAATTTGATCAGGGATCAGATAAGAGTGGCCCTTGGAGATAGACTGGGTTTTACTCAAAAAGATATATCCTTTGAAGGGACCAGCATAGAGATGAGGATTGTTGCTGAAGATACCAAAAGAGGTTTTGCACCATGGTGTGGTACCATCACACGCTTTGATTATCCGGACGAGCCCTGGGCGAGGCTTTATTCTCATGTGCCCAGGGATACGCCCTATAAGATTCCCACAGAGTATGATCCCAACTTTGCTCTTGCTATTATCTGGGGCCAGGATACGGAACAGGCCAAGGAAAGGGCCAGGCAGTTTCAGAATAGGACTATTATTGAAGGTAAAGGGGCCAAAGACGAAAGTATTATCACTAACCTGGAATACCTCTATGATCGGATTGATGACGTGCTTCAATTTTGATTACCGATAATACATGAATGCGCACAGACCAGGTACATATGGCAGATAGTGGTAAGTTACTGAGTCAGCTCGCTGATCGGATCTCATATCTTATTGATATCAAGGGCAACAGTGAGTATGGCAATATTGGTGATCTTCTTGGACGGGTCCAGTGGCTTCGTCAGTCTCTTTTTGAGATAAAAGAGGCAGATCTTTTTGAGGAAATCGACCAGATTGAGGACAGGGTCTCCTTTCTTGAGGATAGAGTTGCTGAGAAGCTCAGTCCTGCAGAGATTGTGAACATCGTCCGGAGCCCCCAGCGTTTTACCCTTATAGATATCCTGGAGAATGTGTACGACTCCTATACTGAGTTGGGCGGGGAGGGAGACTGTAATATTGATCCTGCGATAGTGGTCGCCAGGGCTATTATATCGAGAAGAGTCAAGAACAAGCTCTATAGCCATCAAGTCATGGTCATAGGTCATGAAAAGGGTCGAGGAGAGGAATACAGAAACGGAGGATGTGCCAGGCCCTGGGGAAATGATAAGGCTCTGAGGTATATGAGGGTAGCTGAAACCGAAGGCATTCCCATACATTTCTATATCTTTACCCCTGGATCCTACCCTATTGAAGATTACCCCGGAGCTGCGCAGCAGATAGCCCGTAATCTATACGTAATGGCAAAGCTAAAGGTCCCCCTGGTATCTTTTATCTCTGAAGGTGGCTCCGGTGGCGCTGAGGCAATAGGGGTTTCAAATCTCAGACTCATGGGTTCAAGGGCCTATTACTCGGTCATTTCACCTGAAGGCGCGGCTGCAATAGAAGGGAAAATAAGAGAGGGTGAAAAGGTCCCTAGAGAGCTTGTGGAACACTGCGCCTCTCAGTTAAAGATAACTGCTGAAGACAACCTGAAACTTGGAACTGTTGATCGCATTATAGAGGAGCCCCCCCTTGGGGCCAGGCGGGATGATTTCCCCTTTTTTCGCAGACTTCGCTATGAGATGCTTCGTGCTACCGACGAAGTAGTATTGAAGACCAAGAACTTCCGGGCCTTCAGGGCCTATGCCTTGAAAAGGCAGGCAGAGGAGGGGAAGGAGGTCCCGGAGGACTTTGATCTATTCATCAGTTGGAATCTCACAGACCTTGAGATAGAACGACTTCTTGAATTCAGGTTCAAAAAGTATATGGAGTTGGGTAAGGGGTATTTTCTTGAGAACAGAAATGTTTTAACCGAGGGGATCAGGAAGACAAAGATCTTTGCCAGCAAGACTTACTACGATCTAAGGTATGGCCTTCTGCGGCCGCACAGGCGAAATGTTCAGAAAGTAATAGAAGAGGTCTCAAGTGAAGGTTCAGTGTTTCTCCGAAAGGTCACTGAGCCCGTAAGGGCGGCCTATGACTTTGTTTTTCCTCAGCCTGAGCGCCCGGGTAAAATCATACGTTCCGAGGGGCCTGAGCGCAAATCGATTTTTGCGGAAGAGTGGGAGTCTTACGTCAGCCCACTTGCCAACGAAGACTGTACTGTTACCTGCCCCAATGCCTCAAAATATGGATGCCTCGACCTGTGGGTGCCTGATCTCTATGGGGAATTCTGCGGAGTGTGCCCCAACTGCGGCCACCATTTTCCCCTTGAGTACCAGTGGTATCTTGAGAATCTTTTTGATAAAAATTCAGTCCATGAATTCAACGATCATATAGCCTCACGCAATCCCCTTGGTTTTCAGGGTTATAATGTCCGTCTCAAGAAAGACAAAAAGCGTACCGGCCGCAATTCCAGCATGATAACCTTTGATGCCGAGGTATGGGGGATAAGACTGGTAGTGGCCATGCTCTTCAGCAACTTCAGGGGCGGGACAGTTGGAACTGCTGAGGGAGAGAAGTTCGTAAGGGCATGCGATGTGGCCGGTACTACCCGAAGGCCTCTTTTGGCTTACATACACAGCACCGGCGGGATCCGTATTCATGAAGGGACACTTGGTGTGGTTCAGATGCCGAAATGCACCTTTGCAGTGAGGGAATATAATGACAACGGCGGTCTCTATATCGTGGTCTATGACAATAATTCTTATGCTGGTCCTGTAGCAAGTTTTTTGGGGTGTTCACTCTATCAGTTCGGCATACGTTCTTCCAGAATCGGCTTTGCCGGCCCAAGGGTCATAAGGGAAACCACCGGTCAAGACGTTCCCCCTGATTATCACAGCGCCAAGAATGCCCTCAGGCGGGGCCACATTCAGGGAATTTGGGACAGACGTGAGTTCAAAAAAAATCTCTACGATGCTTTGATGACATTGGGCGGCCCCAACCTTTATTACAAATGAGCCTATTGCAAAATTCATGGATATCAATCTAAACGACCTGTTAAGGCGCTATCGCTCTCATCCCTTTGAGGACTATCCTGTAGAGACACCCCATACAGGGGTCGTATTCCTTAAGGTGAAGGAGGGCCAGACAGTCAAAGGGCCTAGTGGCGAGTGGCTTCATCGACCCGGAACCCCGCTCTATGTCATTGAGAGGGAACGGAACGTGAAGAGGATGACCGCCCTATGGAGTGGACAGGTTAATGGAATTCGCCTTAATATCGAGGGGCAATTTGTAGAGGCAGGTGAACTGCTCTTTTCTATCCGGCACCAACTGGATAAGGAAGAAATAATTGATCGCATTCTGACCCAGGTTCTCTACATCCTTCCTGCCCCCCAGCGGGCCAGGTACTTCCTCGCACCTGAGATTTCAGCAAAAACGGAAAAGCAGCCCAAAGAGGGCGTATCTGTGGAATCCGGGGATGAGGTGTTGATCATGTCCCTGATGAAAAGAGATACGGTTATCAGCTATGAAGGCGTCCCAGGGGCACTTTACAAGGTCTATTTCAAGCCAGGGGATACGGTGGAACAGGGATCTCCTCTCTTGGGGATCTGTCCTCCTGATAAGCTCCAGTATGTGCAGAAAGTGATCCAGAGGATCCGCACGGAGTGGGAGAAGTAGGGTAATCAGATTTTTGTAATCAGATCACCAAGTTTTTCAATATCTTGGCATATTGACTTCAATATTCGAAAGTTTGGATCATTTTCACT
>CAZPBZ010000089.1:0-5956 GCA_964584765.1 uncultured Thermodesulfobacteriaceae bacterium | reverse complement strand
ACCCTTTGCCAAAAGGACACAGTGGATAATTACAAGTCTTACAGCTAAAACATAGTCCACCGTGGCCCAGAGCCGCAATCTTTTCCCGGTCTATGCGTTCCCCTGCCAATATTCTGGGAAGCACCAGATCCAATACGGTGGTACGGAAATACATGGCACAGGCCGGAATTCCAAGGACAGGCACATCCCCTATATAACTCACCAGAAACATGGCCCCGGGTAAAACCGGACTACCATACACTATATCCGTTGCACCGGCCTCTCTGATTGCCAGGCGGGTCACGTCATCCGGGTCAACGGACATCCCACCTGTACATAATATCAACTCGGCCCCCAGTCCAAGGGTTTTTTTTATCTCTTCCAGGATCATCTCCACATCGTCCGGGACCAAAGAAACTGATAACACATCGACGCCGTAGTCCTTAAGTTTTTCCTTCATTATTGGGCCGAAGGCGTCCTTTATACGACCCTCAAACACCTCTTGACCCGTAATCAAAACGGCACCCCTTCGAATCTTCCAGGGCAGGACCCGGATGAGCCCGCCGGCATTTGAGGCGATGGATACTGCCTCATCCACTACCGGTTTAGGCACCACAAGCGGTATTGCCCTGCCTGCAGCCACAAGATCGCCTTTTTTGACCACTGTGTTGTCATGGCAAGTGGCCAGCATTACCTCCCCAAGGAGGTTAAATGCCAACAAGTGCTGACAGCTTACCCGCAACAGACCTTCTGCCTCTGCACGAAAACCTACTTTGCCTTCAGATGGCTGGTTGTCATATTCAATGCCCGGGCCGGCTATGGCCTGTGCCATGGTAAGCGCTGCTTCATCTTCATGTAGTTCATTCCCTGAAAGCTCCAGCACGTAGATATGATTTTTCCCCATGCGCTGCAAATGGGGTATGTCGCTGTCCTTAATCACATAACCTTTTTTGAAGCTAGGACCTTTTTTTTCCCCAGGAATTATCTCAGTCATATCATGGGGAAGGACCATCCCCACTGCCTCGGTTACAGGAACCAGTTTTAAGCCCATTCGAATACCTTACAAAATTTTATAGTAAGCACCGTGCGCGCAGGCTCGGCATAGCACCTTACCGTCCCTTTCAACTTCCCTGCAGTCCTGCACATAGTCACCACAGGACTCACACTGTACCCTCCTGATTGGTCTTCCGGGCAGGTCAGAGGCAGGCACTTCTACTCTGACCTCCTGCACCTTGAAGAGCTCATCATCACTCATCAGCTTATAGGCCTTTAATTGGCGCTTGTACTTGTCCTCTATTTCCGGGCAATACTTCCGTGAAAGCTCTCTTGACTCTTCTCTGGCGACTATCCTGAAAGCCTTACCAGTCTTCAAGTGCACAAAGGTCGCTGCCATTATCCCATAGTCCACCCATCTCAAAGAGCGTTTGCCAATGGAGCATCCGGTAACAGACTGCAAGGCGTCGCTGGCACACCGGTCAATTTCCACATAGACCATAAAAGACTTGCGGTCCCTCCCCTTTGGATCATCTATGCCCAGCAGACGTAATCCCAGCATAGCGAGCCGCACCCCAAGGACCTGACCGGCACACAGATGCCCATGAATCCGGACAGATTCCTCCAGGAGTTCCTCAAATGGCCTTTCAAAAATCTGGGTTGTCGATTCCATCTTCCTGCCCAAAATTATTAGATTAACCCGTGAGTTTGTTTACGAGATTGAAAGAGCTATGGAGCAAAGGCACATGGATCAATTTCCGGAAAGATCGGGTTTTCCATCTCAAGCCTTTGTAATCTGCATGCAGTGAGATCAGGCATGTCGCCACCCTTCCAGTAAAGACTTGCCAGTATCCAGAACCGTTCCAGATCTTCAAAAAAGAATTCCTTCATGCGGTCTACAAAATGACCGTTAGAGATTACAAAAGGAATGTCGCTGTTCATGGACTGGAGCACTTCTCTTGCTGCCTGGCTGACTATCCGTTTTGCAAGTTGGTCTTCTTGTCTGTTGGCTTTGAGATCAGCGGCCATGGCACGTAGCTCTCTGATGGCCTCGTGGGAGTGTTTGTACATCCATGATACAGAGCCGTATATCCACTTGTCAAAAGTCCCCTTGTCGCCCCAGGATGAGGGAGTGATGAATACCTCCTGATTTCTGGGATAACGGGCCAGGTAAGCACTGGGGGTGATCAGCTCTGTCTCACTCTGATTGTAGTAAAGCTTTTTTAGCAAATAATAGAGAAAATCCGTACCCTCGTACCAGTGATGGCCAAATAGCTCGGCATCGTACATGGCCACTACCAAGGGTTTTTTCCAGAACCAGTTCTTTATATACTGGAAGCGGAAATTCCTTGACTCCATGAAGTGCTGGGCGTGCTTGGCTGCCTTTTCAATGGCCCATGCCCTGACATAGGGTTCTTTGTAATCGCTTCTTCGGCTGGTAATTCGATTGTACTTCAATGGGCCGCCTCTGATATGAAATTCCAGATAGTCAGGATCGCCGGGATAACCTTCTTCACCGCTCCAAACCTGTCTTCCTGTCTCAGGATCTCTGGCAAAGGCAGCGACATTGCTCCCTTTGAGATATACCGGTGCGTGGGTGCCAAAAGCAGCAGGGGAGTCTGCATTCAAGACTGCATGGGTTTCGGAAAAAAAGTAGTGAAGGCCGGCCTCCTCCAGGTACTTTTCTATACCCGGCACATAAGCACATTCAGGCAACCATAAGCCCATGGGATCCCTGCCAAAAACGTCTCTGTAATCAAGGACCGCAGTCTGTATCTGCCCTCTGACAGATTCAGGAAATGCTGTAAAGAAGGGTAGAAAGGCATGGGTAGCTCCACAGGTGGAGATCTCGATGTAGCCCTCGTCCTGTAACTTTTTTAATGCCTTGGTAAGGTCCCCATCGTATCTCATAAAGCAGTCTCTTACTTCCAGGAAACGGTTGAGATGCATCCAGGCGGTCTCATGATAACGATGGGCCTCTCGCCCTGTCCGGTCCACTTCCGCCCTGGCAAGGCTTATATGGGCCTCCATATATTTTAGGAACTCTTCCTGGAGTAAGGGACATCTCATCATATTTGTAAGTGTCGGTGAGATATCCATTGAAATGCGGAAATCCACCCCTTCTGACCTCAAACGTTCAAAGGTCAGAATCAGGGGGACGTATGTCTCTCGAATCGCCTCGTGGAACCACTCTTCAGGAAAGCCCATGGGCTGCCATATGCCTGACATGCCGTATACTACTCTCCGCCGGAAGTATGGCAGATGTGCGTGCAAATGAATAAGCTCAAGTCCTATTGAATGCTTAGCTGAACCCATGAAAGACTTGAGTTCACGTTGGGTGGGATGTTCAATTCTCAAATCAATTTCTTTATATGATACTGGATTACCTCCTGGGGATACCCTGATTGTCTGTACCGAGTTTGATACATCAGTGAGGGACTCAATCTTCCCTTCATCTGAAATAGCAACAAGCTGTACTCTGTAAACTTTGTCCGGCGCGGCTGGAAGGTACCAGTTGTCCGAAAAACCCAGATGTACTTCCACGTCCATGTGATGATACAGACCTCCTGCCCAATCATGAAATACCCTGATATACGTGCGCACTTTTGCGGGGTCGCCCCCTGAAAGGGTATCAAGACGTTTTGCCAGCCTTTCCATGTCAAGGTGCCAGTAAGTGAAAAAACGCCCTTCATCAATGGGCAATAAAACGATTTGATCCGGCTTTGCAGGAACGCCGGCTATATTGGACGTGATAACAGCAGGGCTCAGATACTTCTTGCCCCTTTTTTTTGGTCTTATTATCAGGGCAGCCTGATAGGCGCTTCCATCCTGGATGTCTAAAAACAGCCAGTTTGTGCTTTGGAATATAGGATGAGGTTTGAGTTGGTTGAGTTGTATGCAGATATCAACGTCCTTCCAGTCCAGCCCTTTAGGAGCCAGCAAATCTTTTTCTACTTTCTTCCAGCATTCATCTGGTATGTTCCACCACGCCCTAAGCTGTACAGTGTCTTCTTCCCAGATCTCCCGCTTTAGTTCCATAAAGGGAAAAGAAGAACCTATCTCAAAATCCAGAAAAGCCAATTCCCGGACGACCTCCGGCAGTTTGAAAACGAGCCTGAACAAGGTCTTGAGGATTTGGTGATTTGGTGATTTGGTGATTTGGTGATTGGTCAGAGGGGTTTTTTCTATGCCCGTTTTAGGTGCTATTATAAGAGAGACCTCTTTTAAGGCCCCAAGGACTGTGGTGTGGTTGGAGAGGCCTGTATGAAGCCATTCCTGCTCTTTAAGGCCTGTAGACGGCTCCGGCCATCTAATTACGTGGAGGAAAATATCTATATCCTTTTCCCAATCAAGCCCTGACGATATCTCTACCTCTCGCTGTATGTGCTCCCAGTCAATATCCATCCATTTCAGGTGATGACGCCTCTCGTTTTCCGAGACCAGGACTATCTTGGGCGTGTAATGAAAAGATGTGGAAAGGTGCAGTTGATAGTGTTTTTTCTTAATAAGCCTGAGCTGGATAGGGCCATCAGCGTCCAGATGAAACTCAGTGGAAAGGAGGTGTGAGACCTTCTTTTCCAGGATTGGTAATTCTTTTGTCTTCTTTCTGACCTCTATGAACAGGTCTTCTTCGGCTGTATTTACCTGTTTTGAAAGTTTCTCATTCCATATCACCCGAATGAGGTTTCCTGCAACTTCCACCGTCACATTCGATGTTGAAAAGGTCTTACAGAATATGCTGGAGGTAAAGAGAGGTTCTAATTGTAAAGCAGCCACGGCAGCTCCTTTTGAATATAGTAATCGTTCAAAGGTTCAGAGTGAAAGGTCTCCATGGCCCTGAATCCGGAGGAGGAGTTGAGAAGCTAAGCCATTCCTTTTGAACAGGATGTAAAAACTCTAATTTATAGGCATGAAGACCAATAGAGGCATCGGGTAATGGGACTTCGGCACCGTATTTGAGGTCACCAAGCAGGGGACATCCCATGGCAGCGCACTGCACCCTCAGTTGATGCGGGCGCCCGGTTTCCGGTTTGAGTTCAAGTAAATAGACACCATCCTCGGCCTCAAGCAACGCCCAGGAAGTCTGAGCAAATTTTCCTCTGGTTTCTGTAGAGCCGGGAGATATTACCCTTACGATGTTTTTTGCATTGTTTTTTTTGATTATGTGCCCAAGCACTCCGTGCTCAGATGGGGGCTTTTTTTCAGTCAAGGCCAAGTAGGTCTTGGATATCCTATGTGTCCGGAGCTGGTCGGAAAGCCGGGAAGCGGCCTTTGATGTAACGGCAAAGCAGACTACCCCTGAAACAGGACGGTCAAGTCTATGAACTACTCCGAGAAAGACATTGCCAGTCTTGCTCCTGGTCTTTTTCAGATACATCTTGCCCCAGTCCAGTAATGACATGTCTTTACTGGAATCAGGGACGGTTGGAACACATGCAGGTTTTGAAAGTGCCAGAAGGTGGTTGTCTTCGTACAAGACCCTTACATGCTCCAAACATCCTAATTGGATTTGTGATTGTTGATTGTTACACAACCTTTTTGCCTTTGTCTTGTTTCTTAACAAGTAACAAAGTAAAGTAAGAAGGCCTATCCCCTTCCCATGTCTCGATATCACGGCTAATGCTTTCTCCGGGTAGACTACATTTCCTGACTGCGACTGACTTGTCAAGCAGATCCTCTTCACGGATTACCTCTAATATTTCTCTGAAATAACGGTAGACTTTTAAGACCACCAGATTATCAGCGACTCCCAGCATCTGTTTGAGTTCCTGCCCTCCCCTTGCCCCGGAGACAATTGCCAGGGACTCTTCACCCTGAGCAAGAGGCACACCGGTTCTGGCTGCGGCTGCCTGGTATGAAGTTATGCCGGGTATAATTTCGGCCTCAATGCCGGGATCAAGATATTCAATATGTCTTATAAGATAAGTAAAGGTTGAGTAAGTGGACGGGTCGCCCAGTGTTATAAAGGCAGCGTCAGCCGGAC